>JAQZBT010000029.1 GCA_029237755.1 Candidatus Saccharimonadota bacterium | reverse complement strand
TGTCACACACCGGGAGCCTTGTTCCGTTTTATGCGTTGGAGCGGTTTGCCAAGTAGTGCTAATGCCTGAGGAAGTGCGATACCAGGTACTCGAGTATCTGGGCCGGGGTCACCGCGTGCGCGAACTCGAGAACGAGGTACGGTTGCTGCGGATGCGGCTGGAGATGTCGCTGAACTAGGCTGGCTGATCGTCGGTGTCTATACGATGATGAGGACATAGGGTGCGGGGGATTGATTTATCAGCAGTGCCATTGTATAAATGTGGAACCTAATTACCTGCTCCATCAGCTTGTGATAGGAGCACCATCCTCCAGGGAATGGAGTACGATCGTGCCACTCTCGGACAGGGCAGCCAAGGCCCAGGAACACCTTCGCGCTGCGGCTCAATTCATCGGCACACCGATTAACCGGCTCGACATCTACTGTGATGAGCAGGACGGTACGGAGATGCTTCTGCGAAGTGCCAAGCAGGCCAAACGGCTCATCGGGGCCCTGCAGGCACTCGGGTATGTCTGGAATGCCACAGCGCCGGGGCTGCGATTGCCTAGCGTTCACCTGTTGAAGTTCAATCGCATGGGCGGCCCGGAGCTCGAGTACATGGGGCTGCAGCTACCATCGGCTGTAACAGTGGTCATCGTGCTCGATGAGCCGGTGCAGTTCCAGGTCTGGCTGCCAGGCGAGGGACGGCAGATGGAAGTCAGCAGCACGCACGCCTCGTACCCTGAGGCGTATGCCGAAGTCGAGCGCAAGCTGGACGAAGGAGTGGATGTCTGGGCCATCGGTCCGGATCTATTTCCGGCACAGGCGGTGCGGGAGTCACAATAGCCCCGCCAGGGCAGCAATTGCTTCGAAATTGGAGCTCCGCTGTACTTGGCGGGGCTTCAAACTTTTTGCCTTTAGGGCTTGGGTTCGTACTTGTGGCGGCCGCGGATCAGGTAGTAGGCGGCGCCGAAGAAGTTGAATACAACAATAACGAGTAGCCAATTGGTCCGGTGGCCGTGCATGGTCTTCCGGGTGTAGAGATCGATCAGCGCCCAGGACGGCAATACGCCGATGATAAAGATGGGCATGACGGCGACGACGAAGTCGAAGAGTTGTCTCATGCGGCTATTATAACGTGCTCGTGTTTAAGGCGCCTCGGATTGAGACGCCTTAGAGAATTGGGCACTAGCCCGCTGGAAGGTAGGTGGGCTTCGTTTGCGAGCTAGGGCAGCTCATGCGGCCGCAGGAAGCGACCGTTTGGGGCTCCGACCCCCGCCTGGCATCCCCCGCATTACCAAGGGAGCAGCGGGGGCCGGAGGCGCTTGCCCGCTACTGACACAGGCAAGCATCCTCCACGTACGCGCAACCGCCTATGAGGAGCGCTCCCGAAAATTGCGGGTGACGCGGAGGGAAAGGTGCTACGAACCGGCCGCTGCGGGTCTCCGTGAGCACCTGTGTGTCGCGACTGCGACGAAGTCTGACTCCAGCCCGCCCCAACAAGGAGGTCATGCGCCAAAAAACGGGCTGGAGCAGCTTGTGGTCTCCGGCGAAAGGACATTCACGGCCATACCGGACCACAAGACTTCGCGGGAGATCCACGACAGAGTAACCAGTTCCACTCTGGCCTGCCGGGAGTCCTGCGAAGGAGCCCATATTATCAAAATGACGTGCTGCGTGCATCAGGCAAGTTGAGGTGCTCCGGTCCCCGACTTGCAGGGGGACCGGAGCGGCTCGGGCCGGACACCAACAACGAACAGACCCCTCCATCAAGGGTCCGGTCGTATGTTCGAGGTGGATTTGTTTAAGGCGTTTGTTTTTCGCCCATCACTGCAGCAAGGATAGCGCACAAGGAGCATAAGGGCTTTGTGCTTTGTTACAGAGACGAAATTTGAGGTTATTTTTTGTGAGTAACTCTCATGTTTGAGCCGTTCGGGTGTTCGGTTTTCCAGATATGCGCCTCCGCGTAAGCGTAAGCGTGATAAGATATGAGTATGGACGAGACGGCGCCGAAGCCGAAGCTGACCAAGAAACAACGCGAACTCGTAAGCTTGGCCTTTGAGGTCGGGTTGATTTTGCTGTTGATCGGCGTTGGTACCGTCACGTATAACAAGCGCCACACCACCACCAAGGTGGAGGAGAAGACCGTGACGGTGACGGCTTCACCGCAGGTCGTGCAGGTGCCGGCCGCCATGGCGCCGGGCGGGACCAATGAGACGGTGACGGTGCCGATCACTCCGGTGGCGGCAGGCTACACGTTGACGTTGAATGCGCCCAAGAGCTGGCGCTCGGTGGATCTGCGCAACCAGCTGCCACTCAGCAGCTACCCCAGTTATAACGCCAATGACCTGGCGGCGCTGCTGCGGTTTGTGCCGGACGCGCCGGAGCGAAACTCGCTGTACGGACTGACTGAGCCGGTGAACATGCTCGATGTACTGGCGACGGGGCGTTGGGCGACTGAAAACGAAGGCGATCCGGCGACTGCTGCAAACAAGCAAGCGTACCTGGCGTATCTGGGTTCGCTGAAGACTGCGAGTGATATCACAGCCAAGAAATGTACGCCGATCACGTTTGGCGGGTCTGTCTGTACGGACAATAAGGTGAAGCCGCAGCTGATCAAGACGGCGGACGGCAGCCTGAGCGGGCTCATATATATGACGATGCAGACGCAGTCGGTGAGTTATGACCCGGTGGTAGTCGTGGATATGGTCGGCACAGTCGGCGGTAAGGCGGTGCGCGCGTGGGGCAAGTTCAACATCTACGACAAGACTTACGAGACGCTGGGCGGACAGGGCGTGAAGGCAGATGCGAGCGCCAAAGACTGGGTCAACCGCGTAACCGAGGCACGTAAGAGTTTTGCCGAGAATACTTCGGTCGATACGCTCGGCGCATATGACCGGATCGTGGGCGTAGTGAAGTCGATGAAGTTTGCGAAATGAAACGGCGGCGTAAGCGCCGGAGTCCGGCCGGGATATTTGGACTGATAGCGCTGAGCGTGGTGGGCGCCGGCCTGGTGGCGGCTTCGGTCGCGACTCAGCTGAGGGCGGCCGAGCCGGTGACTATCGTGGCGGTCGGCGATATCGCCTGCTCCCCTACTCATGTCTTCTTCAACGGCGGCGCCGGAACCGATACGTGGTGCCGCATGAAAGCGACGTCGGACCTGGCGTTGTCGCTGGAGCCGGACGCGGCGCTGGTGCTCGGTGACCTGCAATATGAGGACGGGACTCTGGCTGCTTTCCAACGGTCATATGATACCAACTGGGGCCGGCTCAAAGAGATCACGCGGCCGGCGGTAGGCAACCACGAATACCAGACGAAGGGTGCTAAAGGCTACTTTGACTACTTCGGCGCGGTGGCCGGCATCCGGGGGTTGGGCTTCTACAGTTACGACCTCGGCGACTGGCACGTGGTGGCGCTGAACTCGCAGTGTTCTGAAGTTGGTTGCGGAGTCGGGTCGGTGCAGGAGCAGTGGCTGCGGGCAGACCTGGCAGCCAACCCGAAGTTGTGTACTTTGGCGTATTGGCACCACCCGCGCTTCTCGTCGGGCGGGCACGGCAATGATGATGACCTGCAACCATTGTGGCAGGCGCTGCAGGACCACGAGGCGGACGTGGTACTGGCCGGCCACGATCACAACTACGAACGCTTTGCGCCGCAACGGGCGGACGGTGTATTTGACCGCAACGGCATCCGCTCGTTTGTAGTGGGGTCGGGCGGCAAGAACCTGGACCCATTCAGGAAGATTAAGGCCAACAGTGTGGTGCGCAACAATACGGACTTTGGCGTGCTGAAGATGACGCTGGACCGCCGCAGTTACAGTTGGCAGTTCATCAACGTGGACGGCGAGGTGAAGGACAAGGGCGAGGCGGATTGTGTGACCGAACCGGCTGGGCGCAGCGCGGCGACGACACCGGAGCCAACGCCGAGGCCTACTCCTTAGAGGCGGCGGCGAGGCGGCTGCTCGTAGAACTGTAGTGCATTGGGCGTAGGCTGGGGCCGCGCCTGTTGTTGTTCGAGATCGGTAATGCCTTCGAGCTTCTCGACGGTGGCGGCACTGAAGCTGTCTTCGAGGATCAGATAGAGCTTGAGCATGTAGAGGTTGGCGATGGGCAGGACCGTGAGGGTGGCGATGATCTGGAAAAGAGCGGCGCCGATGAGTACCTGGCCCAGGGCCGACAGCCCAATCAGGATAGCAAACGAGGGCAGGCCGGTGATGAGCATCCAGAGCAGCAGGGCGACGATGCGGCCCGCTACAGTCCAGAAACGGCCGAGCGTGACGACGCGGGCGCGGCGGAGCGAGGCGATGGGTGCGAGGCTCTCGTGGACCGCTACGAAGAGCGCCAACCCGAAGCGGACGATCAGGAAGAGGCTGGGCAGAGCGAGGATGGCGGCTAGTACTCCCAGGATGATCCGTTCGGACAGGGGCACACCGAAGTAGTCAGCGTATTGGGCGATCATGAGGTTGAAGGCGGCGCCGAGCGCGGCCGGGATGAGCATGATGACGATCAGGAACGAGATGATCAGGAACCGGATGATCGCCGTCGAGCCGTCGTAGTAGGCCGAGCGGACTTTGGGTACAACGCCGGTTTTGACGGCCTGGGAGGCGGCCCAGAGGAAGGCGATGTTCATGGCGATCGATGCAAATGAGACGTATTGTTGCGCGGTCGGCTCGGCCGGTCCGAGACTGAGCACGCTCAGGATGCCGGCCGGGATGGCCACGACGGCCATGATTTTGACGTAGGCCTTCCAGTTGGTGCGGTAGTCCTTGAGAGTGTCGACGAAGATGCGGAAGGCTGAGGGGATCTTGGGGTATTTGAGCTTGGGGCGCTTGGATTTCTTGCCCTTGGGGGCCTTGGGCGGTTTGGCGGGCTTGGCAGCCTTGGGGGCGTCGGGGTCCAGAGACGCCAATGTGGCCGCTGTCACCGGCTCGGGCCTGCGGGCGCCGGGTAGTTTGAGCTTTTTCATTTAATGGGTGTCCTCCATTTTGCGCAGACGTTTGATGCGCTCTTCGATCGGCGGGTGGGTATCGAAGAGACCGGCCAGCATGCGGCCCTTGAGCGGATTGGCGATATAGAGCGGAGCCGTGGCGGAGTTGGCGACTTCGATCCGTGAATCGTGACTGATCTTGTGCAGGGCGGAGGCCAGACCCTCGGGGTAGCGCGTGAGCAGGGCGCCCGAGGCGTCAGCCAAGAACTCTCTTTGGCGCGAGACGGCAAACTGGATGAGCGCCGCCACCAGTGGCGCCAGTATCGCACCGGCGATGCCCAGGGCGAGGAAGAGCGGGTTGGAGTTGCGGTCGTTGCGGCTCCAGAAGGATAGCCGGAGGAGCAGGTCGGAGATGACGGCCACGACTGCCGCCAGCGCTGTGACGATGGACATGAAGCGGATGTCGTAGTTGCCGACGTGCGAAAGCTCGTGAGCGAGCACGCCTTCGAGCTCGTTGGGCTCAAGCTTGGCGAGCAGTCCGGTGGTGACAGCGACGACGGCGTGCTGCGGGTCGCGGCCGGAGGCGAAAGCGTTGAGGGATTCGTCGTGGACGATATAGATTTTGGGGGTGGGCAGGCCCGCCGCGATGGCGAGGTTTTCGACGGTGCGGTAGAGCTCGGGATGGTCTTTTTTGGCGATCTCCTTGGCGCCCGCCATGGTGAGGGCGATCGATGAGGAGAACCAGTAGCTGATGCCGGCGTAGAGGGTGGCGCCGATGAGGATGGGGATGAAGAAATCAGGCTGGCCGAGGGCCTTGGCCATGATGAAGTCGAGTCCCAGGACGATGGCCAGGAACCCGATAATGAGGAATAGGCTGTTGCGCTTGTTAGACGCTATTTGGCTGTACATCGGTCTCCTGGGCAGTGTCGGGCTGGACCGCTACGCGGGTGGGCGGCTGCGGTTCGGCGTGTTCCGGCTCGTGGGGCAGAGCCGGCTCGGTCGCGATGCGGGTGGTGTCGGGCGTGAGCTGAACTTCAGCTGGGTCGGGAGCGGGGCCGGGCTCGTGGTGCGGGGCAGGAGCCGGGGCAGCCGGTGCGGGGGCTTGCGAGTGCGGTGACTCGAGCTCGTCGCGGAAACCGGCACCGGTGAGGTGCTCGGCGAGTTGTTCGACGGCCTGGCGGGTCTCGGTGGTGTCGAGCGCCGGGTAGACGCGGTCGATGAGGTCGATGGCGGTGACGAGGCGCAGCACGGACTTGTGCCTGAGCTCGGTGCCTCTGAGCAGGTCGCTGGCGACGGAGGCGGGTACTTCGACGATAAGCTGGCGGAGCTGAAAGCTCAGGCCCATCTCTTCGGAGGCGGGCAGTTCTTCAGCGAGACGGATGAGACTGGGGGCGACGTCCATTGCTCCCTTCCAGCTTCTGGTTTTGCGGTATTCGGAGAGAGTCATAGCAGTGTGGTGGTCCCTTAGAATTTAACCTCGACCGGCTTCTCGACCTGGGCCTTGTTGTCGACGTCGAAGAAGTCACGGTTGGTGAAGCCGAGCATCTGGCCGATCAGGTTGGTCGGGAAGACCTGGAGCTTGGAGTTGTAGTCGCGTACGCCACCGTTGTAGAAGCGGCGGGAGGCCTGAATCTTGTCCTCGGTGTCCACCAGCTCTTGCTGGAGGTGAAGGAAGTTCTGGTTGGCCTTGAGGTCCGGGTACTGCTCGGCGACGGCGAAGAGCGACTTGAGGGTGTCGGTGAGCATGTTTTCGGACTTGGCCTTGTCCTGGAGGCCGGTAGCGTCCATGGCGGCGGTGCGGGCCTTGGTGACGTTTTCGAGGGTGTCTTTCTCGTGCTTGGCGTAGCCTTTGACCGATTCGACGACGTTGGGGATGAGGTCGTAGCGGCGCTTGAGTTGGACGGTGATATCTGACCAGGCTTCGTCAACCCGGATGCGGGCGCGGATGAGGCCGTTGTAGATGACGATGAGACCGAGCGCGAGGACGGCGAGGACGATTAGGACTACGGTGAGCATTTACGTTTCCTGTAATGAATATGCTCTTAGTATAGCAGTAAGTGGTGTGGGGCGGCCGCGAAATCGTGGTGCTGTCTCAACATGCGACAAAAATGGGTGCGGGACGGGAGAAGTACTGCGGATTTGTCGCAACTTGAGACTGGGGCTGCGTAGGAGTTGGTGCCGGACAGTTAGCGTTTGCGGCGGCGGCGGGCGGCCTTGTTGGCCTCGCGGTGATCGTGGTAGAGCAGGGCGCCGAGTACGCCAGCCAGGACCGCGGCGGTGAGGGCCGCCCAGAAGGTCGGATCGGTGCGGGCGGCCTTGGTCAGGACGGCGACACTGAGCGGTGCCGGGTTGGACTCGGCGGTATCTTCGGGTTCGACAACCTTGGTGGCAGGCGAGGCGGTCGGTGAGGCTGTGGGCCGGGGCGTAGCGGCGTCGTGGACTTCGCCGGCGATGGGGGTGGGTGTGGCCTTGGGCTTGGCGGCCGAATTGGACTTGGGCGTGGCTGTGGGCGCAGGCGTCGAGACGGCGCTGAGGCTTTCAACCGTGAAGTTGTCGAACTTGAAGTTGGTGTTGTCGCCGCGGATGCCGGTGGCTCCGGCGTTGCGAATCGGCGAGCAGCCATTGCCGGCGCCGGTGTCGGTGGCCGAGGTGATCTCGATGCCTTCACGGTAGACCCGGATGGTGACGGAGTTGTCGGGGTTGGTCTTGATGGTGGCGGCCACGCTTTGCCATGATCCAAACGGAATGGGCTTGCCCGTGACCTCGGGGCTGATGGTGTAGTAGGTGCCGCCGTTGGACGCGCCGCCGGGGCACTTCTTCTTGATCAGGACGTGGCCGTCGCGGCGGTTGACCGAGGCGTAGTAGAGGCTGTATTCGGACTGGTAGCGCAGGAAGATGTGGATGCCGTCCCAGTCGACTTGCGGAGTGGAGGCGGTGGTGTGGAGACTGTTGACGAGCAGGTTAAACGAGACTTTGACGTCTTTGTAGTCGAAGCGCTTGGTGTTGAGGCGGAAGATAGCGGAGTTGGTGCCGTTGGAGGAGGTGGCGTTGGGGACGGCGTTGTCGACGTTACCGCTCCAGGCGGCGCCGCCGGACGCGAAGAGGCTGCCCGAAGTCATGTCCCAGTTGGGGCTGATCTTGGCGGAGCCGGAACCGGCGTTCCAGTGGGCGTATTCGTTGGTGATCAAGCCGTCTCCGACCGAGAAGGAGTCGAGGAAGAGGATGGAGCCGGCGGCTTTGAGTCCGGAGTTCACTAATAGCATCCCTGACATTAATACGAGGGAACCGCAGAGTATATGGAGGAAGTAGTTGCGGACGACATGCTTCGCCCGATGGATCACGGGGTGTGCCATGAGCTCAATTTTAGCACGTTGAGGCTAGCGGCGGCGGCTGGACGAGCGTAACGGGCGCGGCGGCGGGCCGTTGCGACCGGCTAATCGTCGCTGTCTGGACTGAGGAGGTAGAGCAGGGCGACGGCGGCGACGACAGCGGCCGCGACGATCAGGGGCTTGTTGTGGTTGGTGGTGGAAGGGACTTCGATGCGGCCTTCGGCCCAGGCGGCGAGGAAGTTGAGGGTGTTGCCGGAGATTTCGTCGGTCATGGCAGCGAGATCGGTGCGGGAGAAGTACCTCAGATCGTCGAAGGTCTCGGGCTCAGCCACGGCCGGTGTGCCGGATGTGACATCGCCGAGGTACCAGGTGTAGTGCATGCTGTAGCCGTCTTCGGCAAAGTGCTCGTCGCCCAGGCGACGGCGGAGGCGGACTTCGACGCCGAGCTCTTCGCGGACTTCTCTGACCACGGTTTCGGCTTCGGATTCGCCGGGGTCGATCTTACCGCCGGGGATCTCCCATTGGGTT
>JAQZBT010000117.1 GCA_029237755.1 Candidatus Saccharimonadota bacterium | reverse complement strand
AGGCCTCCCTTCCTTATATCTCTAGGCTAGAGATGGGGCGGGAAATGTCCAAGTGGCATTATTCCAAGTACCAAAAAAGCCCCGCTTGGGGGCTTTTTTGGTTGGTGCGCCGGTCGGCTAGAACGCGGCGAGTTTGCAATGCTAGTAGCTCGTTGACCTAAGTATATGCGGTCTGCCTCGCAACTAGCACTTCTCCCTGAGGGCGGCTAGAACGCGGAGAGTTCTGAATCTAGATTTGTGCTATCTAGATTGGCCTCGTCAACGTTGACCGACTCGAGTATTTTACCGGCCTCAACGAGGTCATTGGCCGACGATATCTGCGGCGCGTTGGGCACCGAGACGTTACTGGCGGTCGGCGAGCTCGCGCGGTTGGAGACGAAGTTGTAGACGGTGAAGCCGAGGATGCCCACGACTACCACCAACAGTATCAACTCAAAGACGGCGAATCCTGATTGTTTATTCTTCATGCGTTAGGCCTCCGGGCTTGCTGACGGTGATGCGGTCGGGGACGGGGTGGGCGATTCGCTGGGCGAGGCGCTCGGTGAGGCGCTGGGCGAAGCGGTCGGTGATGAGCTGGTGGAAGGCTTGGGCGAACCGTCGCCGTCACCATCCTTGACGCCATTGGCGCTCTTGACGCCGACGATCAGGTTTTTGACAGCTGTCTTGTAGGCCTTGAGGTCGGAGATAACGACCTTGAGGTTGGACCTGAATGTGGCGGCGGCGCCCTTGGGGTCGGTACCGTCACAGCTGAAGGACGCGGTGGTGTTGAGCTCGGTCAGGTCGGCTTCGGCGTCGGCCTTGGCGTTGTCGACGGCCAGGACCAGAGCGTCAAAGTTGGCCGGCTTCTTGCCTTTAGTCTCGGCGAACGCCTGAGTGCGGTCAGCGATCTTGTCGAAGACAGCGATCTGCTTGGTGGCGCGCTCGACCGTGCGGGTCATGATGCTATTGATCTTGGCCTCGCGCTTCTCACAGGCCTTGAGCTTCTTGTCTTCGAGGGCAGCCTTGCCCTTACCCTTACCCTTGCCGGCTTCCGGTGAAGACGTGGGTGAGGCGGACGGATCGACGCTGGCGGTGGCGTTTTTGATCTTCCCGTGCTTGTGGTCTTCGCCTGTCTTGTGGGCGAGGGCCGAGCCGCCAAAGACCAACAGGGCCGCAGCGCCTGCCAGGGTTAACTTATACGACAGCTTGTGCATATGAATGCCTTGCTTAATGCTTACGATTAAGCTTAGCGGGTGAAGCACAGCTTGTCACGAATTCGTTGGGTCAGAGTCCGGCTTCGTACGGCGGGCAAGGACCAGGAATGGTACAGCAAGCACTGATACGGCCGATGAAACTACCAGGGAGGCTCCATAGCCCCAGACATCAGCGGCCTTGCCGAGGGCGGGCTGGATCCCTACACCCCCAGCCGACGAGAGCAGGCTGTTGAATGACAGTACAGTGGCGCGCTGCTGCGACGGGATAAGGCCGTTGAGGTAGGCCTGGCGGACGGGAGTAGTAGCCGCAAAGACCAGTCCCCAGATGACGAGGAGCATGATTACGACCCAGAAATTGCCGACTATGCCGGCCAGGGCGAGCGCTCCGGCCGAGCCGGCGATGCCCGCGATCAGGATGGTCGTGCGCAGGCGGAACCAGCGGGCGAGATGAGGCACTACCAGGCCGCCGACGATCTGCGAACCGGCGACGATGGCGGCTCCGAGTCCGGCGATGCCGTAGGCGCCTTGAGTACCATAGAGTTCGAGCAGATATGGCTGCACGGCGTAGAAGACGAAAATACCAACGCCGCCACCAAAGATACCAGACAGCATCATCCAGCGGACGGCAGGATTGCTGAGCCCGTGCTTCACCGAATCACGCAGCAACTGGCGGACCTGGGCAGTGACACGCCGGCCCCGCATGGCCTTAAAACCAAGATCGCGCATGTACACCAGGGCAATGACGAAAGTGAGAACCAACAAGACGGCCCGGACGACGTACGGCACGCCCAGGTTTGAGGCCTGCGCGATGATGCCACCCATGACCGAGCCTGTGAGCATGGCGATACCTGAGATGATCTGGCCCTTGGCAAAGACCGGCTCAAGCGTACCTTTGTAGCCGGTGTCGTGCAGGGCGTCGACCAGCCAGGCTTCGGTGGCGCCCGAGAAGAAGGTAAAACCGAGACCTATCAGAATGGATGAGAGTGCCCAGGCCCAAAAGCCGGCCTGAACCTGCCAGGCCCAGAGGTAAAACAGCGTCGAGGCGGCCAGGGTGAGCGTGCCGATCATGAATGAGATCCGGCGCCCGGCAGTGTCGGCAACTACACCGGTGGGCACTTCAAAAATCACCATGCCGAGCGTAAAGAAGGCGTTGGCGGCAAAGGCAGCGACTGGATCTTATGAGGCGTCCATTGTGGCAAGGAATTAGTCCTTTATTTTGATAACGACCTTACCACGCGGGCGGGATTCTTGCTTCTTAAAGGCTTCGGCCGCCTGATCGAGCGGGAAGGTCGAATCGATGCGCACCTTGATGTGGCCGCCGTCGACTAACCCGGTCAGCGCGTTGAGGCGCTCGGTCGTAACGACGGTCTTCTGGGTCTGGGCGGTCACGCCCAGCTCGCCGGCACGTTCTTCATTGGCTGGGGCTGCCATCGAGACAGCTTTGCCTCCGCGTTTGAGTACGGCCAGCGAGCGCTCGAAGACGTCGCCACCGGCGGTGTCGAATACAGCGTCGTAGTCGTGGACCTTGTCTTCAAACTTCTCGGTCTCGTAGTCGATGATTTCATCGGCGCCGACCTCTTTGGCGTAGGCCTTGTCGCCGCCCGAAGTGGTGACGGCGACGTGGGCACCGATGTGCTTGGCGATCTGGACAGCGATAGAGCCGATGGCCCCGGTACCCCCGTGGATCAATAGTTTTTGGCCGGACTTCAGCTCTAGATG
>JAQZBT010000028.1 GCA_029237755.1 Candidatus Saccharimonadota bacterium | reverse complement strand
CGGTGTTTCAGTCCATCAAGAACCAGGCCGTCTACATCGTTCCGGCCACTCCGAGTGGCTGGCGCGACAGCAACCGGGTCAACGGCATCGTGCCGTTCTACTTCAAGATCAATGCGGAAGACCCCAACGCTCCGGCGGTGGCAGTCAGCAAAGATGACACCGGACAGCCGATTCAGATCAAGTACAGCCCTGGCGGCTACTTCGAACACGACATCGACCGACTGGTGTGGAAGAGCTACAACAGCAAGGTCCGCACTGACCCGACCCTGGAGATCGACGACAACGGACGTCCCTACTACACGGTGACCAAGGACCGGCTCACCCTCAACAAGATGCCGACCGTCCCGCAATCGCTACTCATCGTCGACGCCCAGACGGGCGAAATCGAAGAGTACGACCTGGACAAGGTGCCTGCATGGGTCGACCGCGTCTACTCCCAGGAGACCGTGGCCAACATGATCGACTGGTGGGGACACTGGTCGAAGGCTCCGTGGCAGGTGAGGGATCAGAAGGCCAACCGCTACAAGCTGGCTGAAGATCCCGTCATGGTCTACACCAAGTCCGGCACGGCGTCTTACCAGGCGATCCTCACCTCCTGGAACAGCGACACCAGCGCATCCTACCTCATGACGGTGGATGCGCGAACCGGTGTCGCCAAGGCCTTCACGATCCCCAACCTGACGTTGGAATCGGTCGCTCGCGGCCACATCGTGAACTCCCCAGGCCAAACCGGGCGCATCAAGTACCACCCACCGCACATGGTTCTCTACCGGATCTACGGCCAGCTGGCCTGGCTGTCCCCGGTCGAGGTCGAAGGTGACGTTGACCACGTCTACAAGGGCGTGGGCATCGTGAGCGCCACCGACAACAGCGGTCAGTCAGCGGTCATCGGCACCAACAAGGCCGATGCGCTGGCCAAGTTCCGGCAGAACATCGCCAAGGGCGTCGGCAGCAATGCCCCGCCCAGCGAAGCCGGCAACAACCGGGTGCTCCAGGGCACCGTCAGCTGGGTGAACAACATCGTTTCCGACGGCAACACCGTCTTCTGGTTTGGTCTGGAGGAGCACCCCCAGTTCCAGTTCCGGGGCGTGCCCAACGATGACATCCTGCCTGAGCTCAAGACCGTGCACCCCGGTGCGAAGGTCAAGGTCGGGTTCCTGGATGTCGGATCGGCAACGGTAGATGTCGGATCGTTCGACAATCTAGCGGTCACCACTCCACCCGTCGGAGGCAAGAGGTAGGTTAAGGAGAAACCTGAGGCTCAAGCAGCCTGAACTCCTCCGGTGGAGGGACTGCGCGCAACATGCGCAGTCCCTCCCCGGGCACCACTTTTGCGGCTTTATGCCTGCGCCAATCGCAGACACAACGTCACAATCGAGGCTCTAGATAGCATAAGCGGTATATCTGCTGTATCCTAAGCAGTATGAACGTCATCGAGTTGCGCGGTATCGGGAAGACCTTCACCGACCGTGACGAGCCCACTGTGGCCCTCCAAGATATAAACCTCACCATCCAGACCGGAGAGTTTGTGGCTATCATCGGCCCCTCGGGCTCCGGCAAGAGCACCCTCATGAACATCCTGGGCCTGCTCGATGTACCCAGTGAGGGCGACTTCCTGCTCGACGGCGACGCCGTCACCAACTTCAGTGACCGCCAACTCTCCAAACTCCGGCGCGAGAAGATCGGGTTCGTCTTTCAGAGCTTCAACCTGCTGCCCCGCCTCAGCGTGGTCCAAAATGTCGAACTGCCCCTCGTCTACGCTGGCATGCGCGGTAGAGACCGTCGGGAGCGAGCCCTCGAGCTGCTGAAACTTGTCGGCCTCGAAGAACGCGCCGGCTACAAGCCCAACCAGATCTCCGGCGGCCAGACTCAACGCGTCGCCATTGCCCGCGCCCTGGCCAATGAACCCAGCCTCATCCTGGCCGATGAACCGACCGGCAACCTCGACACCAAGTCCTCTACCGCTATCATCGACGAGCTGCGCCGCCTCAACCGCGTCACGCACGCCACCATCATCATCGTCACCCACAACCCTGAGATCGCCGAGCAGACCGACCGCGTCATCACAGTCCGCGACGGCCGCATTGGTAGCGACTCGGCTACGCATCACCACGCGCCCAAGCCGGCCGCGAAACGTCCGGTCACCCGCCGCGTCACCGTGAACGGCGTCAAATCACGAAAGGCCGGCTAGTCTCATGTTGCTCTGGGAAAATCTCAAGATGGCCTTAGTCAGCCTGCGCAACGCCAAATTACGCAGCTTCCTCACTATGCTGGGCATCATCATCGGCGTCGCTGCCGTCGTCTCGATCCTCGCTATCGGTGCCGGCGTTAAGAAAGCCGTCCAGGACCAGATCACGGGCGTTGTCAACGCCAACTCCATCGCCATAGCCTCGGGCAAAGTCGGGCCTCAAGCGGGCAAGAACGGCCAAAACCCCGGTGCTTCGGCCGCCGGCGCCTCCACTCTCACGCTCAAGGACGTCGACGCCCTCAAGACCGTTGATAACATCAACGCCGTGGCCCCGATCGGCCTTATCTCAGGCATCGTAGCCAACGGCTCGACTACCGCCGGCGGTGCGCTGCTCCTCGCCACCAGCCCCGAATACTCCAAGACCCAGACCCTCAAGTACGATGCCGGCCGCTTCTTCAACGCCACAGAGACCAAGAAGAACGTCGTAGTGCTGGGCGGCAAGGCCAAGGAGTCGCTGTTTGGCACCAAAGAGGCGGTCGGCCAGACTGTCACCATCCGCGGTCAGAAGTTCGAAGTCATCGGCGCCCTCAAGCCCTCTGACGCCAGCGCCTCCGCCCTGGCCGGCCCCAGCTTCGATGACGCCGTCTACATTCCCTTCGACACCGCCGCCAAGCTCACCGGCGGCACCGCCCAAGTCCTACGCATCATCGCCCAGGTGGAAGACGGTGCCGACGTCAACACCACCGCCGATAGAGCCCGCGAGGCCCTCCTCGCCAGTCACGGCGGACAGGACGACTTCAGTGTCCTGACTCAAAAGGACATCCTCTCCACGGTCGACACCATCCTCAACCTGCTCACCACCTTCATCGTCGCCATCGCCAGCATCTCTCTGCTCGTCGGCGGCATCGGTATTATGAACATCATGCTCGTCTCAGTCACCGAGCGTACCCGCGAGATCGGTTTGCGCAAGGCCGTCGGCGCCTCCAGCACGACCGTGCTGATGCAGTTCCTGATAGAAGCCCTCGTTATCAGTATCATCGGTGGGGCATTGGGTATAGGGGCCGCCATGCTCATGGCTACTGCCGCCGGCCGGCTCGCCAAGATCGAACCAGTCTTTACTCCCGAAGCCATCCTGCTAGCCGTCGGCGTCTCAGCCGCGGTCGGCATCATCTTCGGCATCGCTCCAGCTATCAAAGCCGCGCGCAAGCGCCCCATCCAGGCGCTCAAAGCAGTCTAAAAAAGCCCCCGGTCAGGGGGCTTTTTCGATTAGCCGAGGCGCTTTTTAAACTCTTCTACCAGATCGACCGGCATCGGGTCCACCTGGTTGAGCACCGCCAGGTAGGTCGCGACGTGCTCGCCCAGGGCAATCACCCACAGCAACTGCTCCAGCTTCGTCTCGCCCGCCGCATTGACCTCGATAGGCTTGAAGATGCTGCTATGCAGTTGGTTGGTCACCTCGAAGCGCTTCTGCACCCGCTCGTGGTCCAGGTTCGAACGTAACTCCACAACCTTGAGGCCAGATTTCTGCGGATTGAGCCACCCCTGGAACTCGTTGTGGTTGAGCTCAGGGAAATAGTTGTAAAACGATATGTTCTTGGCGTTCTCGTTGAACGCGATCTTCCACTTCATTGCCGCAAACGCCAGTACCGGGCCAGCGTAGACCACTACCGGGTGCCCTACCAGCTCGCTGGCGATCTGCTTAGCCGAATTCTCCTTCTGCGGCGTCTTACCCGCCCACTGCTCGAGGTTCTGCTGCGCCAACCACTCTCCTGCGCTCTCCAGCTCCGCTACAGCGCCTTCCACGAGCCCAAGCTGCTCCAGCATAGTCGCGACCGCTTTAACGGCGTACAGCACCGCCATACGCGGCTGGAAGGCCGACGGCAATACGAATGCCGGGTGACCGCCCGCCTTGGCCGCCTCCACCAGCTTGCCGCCCGACGCCATCACCACGATCTTGGCACCGACCTGCTCGGCCTCTTTCAATGCTGACAGTGTCTCTTCAGTGTTACCCGAATAACTCGAAGCAATTACGAGCGTGTCCTTGCCCACAAAACCCGGCAACGAGTAGTCGCGGGCGATCACAAACGGCACCTTCAACTTCTCGCCCAGCCAGGTCTTGATAAACTCCGCCGGCTGCGCTGAACCGCCAACGCCTGCCAACACGATATTCGCTGGCTTGCCCAGCTCTTTGTAGCCCTCGACTTCCTCGAATTTGTAAGCCAGCTGCTCCGGCAACTTGCCCATTATTCCTAATACGTCTTCTTTGTCATAACGGGCAATGTAGTCGGCTTGGTCCAGCATGGGCAATCTCCTTCAACGGCCATTATATCTGACGCAACCGCAAAAAGCCCCCGAATGAGGGGGTGGGCCGGGGGCCCGATGACGTCCGCCTCTCGGCAGAAACATCGTCGGGCCCCAACACCCATCGTGATTTTCTCGGGGCGCAGCTTACGCTGCCATTGACGAGAGCACGCGCCCTTCAAGCAGCGCATGCACCGACGCCATGTCGAGGACCAGCTCACCGAGATCGTCTGCGATCATGGACCGGTAGACCTGGGGGCCGTTCTTCAGGGCCGCCTGATACTTGGCGATCAGCTGTGCCGTTTCGACCCCTTCCAGCTGGCGCAGAGCCTTCAAGAGAGGCTCGATGGCCGCTCGGGAGCGGTCTTCTAGGTCGTCGCGGATGGCTTCATGGATATCGGCGGGTCGCCGGTATTGTGTGAGCAGCTCAGCTAGCGGTGCCGGAGCCTGGAAAGTGCTCATGTCTGCCTCCCTCGCAGGTTTGGTTGACCAATCTTGCCCGCACTACCGAAGCACGATTGGTTTGTCCCAGTCTGTTTGCTCATAATAGCCTCCAGATTGGTTACGGACGAACTGACCTTGAACCACCTCAAGGCCAGACCGCCCGCAACCATCCGGGGCGCATATAACAAAAATCGGCCACACTAATCCAGCGAATTACGCTAGGAATAGAGTCGCCGCCTGCAAAAGCTTGCCCTTTTCTTTCCACGATTGGGTTGTTAACGCATCAATGAACGATACTGATTGAAGCCTACCACTATTCCATGGAAAGTGCAATCCTAAGCGGTAGCAGCGCGGTAGTGGTGATGCGGTCCGTGCCGCTCCACTCCTTGGTTGCGGTGCAGCGCCTGCCTGACGTCGCGGCGCAATAGATCAAGCCCGCGCCGGGTCACCCGGAAGTCCTTCACCGACTCCCGCGGGACCGAAATCTCCAGGTGCCGGTGACCGTGTTTGCGCTCACTCAATGGTTGGTAGAAACCGGTCTTGGCGTCGATAGTCAGCAGGCTACCCTGCCACTCAGCCACAAAGTCGTATCCCGCCAGGTCCTCCTCCAACGTCGCATACCGCAGATAACGCAGCTCAGGCAATCCCTGCAGCGCGGCGTGCAGCGCCACTTCCGAGCTGGCTCCCGTTAGCTGCGACTTGGCCCAATCCGGCCGGCCTTGGCTCGCGCTCACCAGCCATTTCATCAGCTCGTCGCGGGTAAAGTACTCATTGCAGCCCTCGATCAGACTCCGCAGCAGATGGTTGTACCGACAGGCCTCGTGCCGCAGCATCTCGTAGTGATGGCCGGTCGATACTAACTCGTCGTGGCTCAAGTGGCCGTGGTGCAGTGCTTCGCGGTCATCATCGAGCCGGTGCTGCAGCATTGCCTGCCGCCGCGCCATGCCCAGCACCTCAGCGAACCGCCTCAGCTCAGGGTGTGGTTCACCGTCGACGAACCGGTCGACCACCACGTTGATAGCCTCGGTCAAGCCCAGCTCGTGCCTCAAATGGGCGATCAGGTTCAGAACCTCCGCCGCCCGTTGCTGGAACATCTCCCGCGTCAGCGGCTTGCGGCTATGTGCGCTCTCTTCACGGGCCGAGAACCCATCATCGATCTTCATGATTTAAGCCTAGCACTTTGAGCATTAACCTGCGAGTTCGTAGTCTGTTTGATCGCCCATCAGCGCATGTTCGAGCGATATTTTGTACATTTCGGCGTGCTCTGGCAGCACCTCATAGCCTTCGTGATCCATTTCTGACGGGTCAATGTACAGCGTCAGATTGCCCCTTAGCCCCGGCTCCACCGGATTTCCTGTCGGACTCGCGAGGAGCTTAACGTCCACCGAACTGTATCCGGAAGGCGTTTCGTCAAACACCAGGTCCTGGCCCTTCAAGTCCTGATCCAAGTCACCGTGTTCCACGTTGGTCACTACCTCTGACAGCAACTTTTCCGCCGCCACCTCAGCCGCGGCGCCGGCTAGCGTGCGCCTCGCCCAAGCTTCATTGCCATGTGATGACTCAATCATCCATTCTTTTAGCTTCTGCCGCGGCAATGCCTCCTCGTTATCGCGTATCAACGAGCTCAAGAGTTGGTTGTACGCGCAGAGCATTCGCTTGGCGTAGTTCATCTTATCCCGTTGGGTCGGCGACAGCCTGCCGCGCGCCCGCAGCCGGTTTAGCTCTATCTCCTCCTGTGCGGCACTCGGGGCAGCCAGCATCAGCTTGCCGAACTTCAGGAGCTGTTTGCTCTCCGTTTCTTCGTCAATGTAAGCCTCCTTGGCCGACCCTGCGCCTACCATTGGATGCTCATGACGATTGATTTCATTGCGAATATCGGCGAACCTTGCCTCAAAATCCTCGTAGGCTGTCGGAGTCCCCAAGCCGGTGCTGGCTTCCAGGTCGGTCTCCGGCTGCACCAAGTAAGGCTGGGGTTGCTCAACCTGGGGTTCGGCCAGCTCCGATAGGTCCGTTCGCTCCGGCACCGTCCAGGGCTTGACCGTGATAGTGTCTACCGAACGGCGAACGTGAGGCTCTACCTCGGGCGCCTCTGCAGGAGCCTCCACATGCTGCGGCACAGCCGTCAGCACATTGCTGTGACTCTCCGCCTCGTGTACCCGGTGCATCTCGGCCCCGTGGGCGCCCGCTTCCGATCCAGATGGTCCGTGGGGTTGCATATCTTAAGCCTAGCATTTTGCCCCGAAAAAACGGAGGCCTATTGCAGTCTCACGCTCCGGCCCTTGCCTTCGAACGTCTCGCACACAAACGCCGGCTCCTCAGGCGTGCTCAATTCCGGGTTATGCCGGTACCCGATGTCGGCAAAATCTGTCAGCTGCTCAATTCCAGACCGCGACGTTATCAGCCACCGTGCAAACGCCCCACGCGCAATCTTGGCATGCACCACCACAAACTCCGGCTCCCGGGTCTCCGGGTTCACGGTCAGGAACCTGGGGCTCACCACCCGCTCCGCCGCCACGTAGGGCGTCACCGTCCGGCTATATTCGACAGACGACAGATTAATCACCGGCCCCTCATCGGGGAGCGTGCGGGCAATCGCCTCGCCCCAAAACTTGTATAGGTCGGTATACCTGGGATCAGGTAAGCGGTATCCCAACTCCAGTCGGTACGGACAGATGCCGTCCAGCGGCCTGAGGATCCCGTATAGCCCGGACAGAATCCTTAGATGCTCGTCGGCATAGGTCCGGTCATCCTCCGACAAGTCCCCAGCCCTCAGTCCGCTATAGATATCCCCGACGAAACTATCCATCGCTACAGATTGCTTTTCGGGCGCATCGGTCCAGCCATTCAGCAACTCGTGGGTCTTCGCAGCCAATGCTCCCGACACATGCATCGACTTCCCGATCTGCCCAGGCGACAGCGTCGTCATATACGCCGCCAGCTCCCTGGCCTTTCCCAGTAGCTCCGGCTGTCTGAGCTTTGCGGCGCTATGCGGCGACCGCATGGTCTTCGATGAGTGGAGCAGAATAATCATGTCCCTAATCCTACAACCAAAAAGAGAGGCCGGTTAGGCCTCTCTTTTTTATCAGGGAGCGGAGCTTAGTAGCCGCCCATCATCCCGCCCATGCCACCGGGCATACCGCCGCCTTCGCCAGCAGCACTCTTCTCTTCGGGGATGTCCACAATGAGCGAGCCCATGGTCATAGCGGTACCAGCAATCGAGACGGCGTTGATGACCGCCTCACGCGTTACCTTGGCCGGGTCCACGATACCCTTGGCCTTCAGGTCCACGATGGCCTTCGGGTCGTTGACGTCGAAGCCCTGTCCGCCCTTGCCCGCGAGCACTTGAGGCAGCTTCTCGTCGGGGTTCAGACCAGCGTTGCGCATTAGTTCGCGGAACGGCTGCACCAGCGCGCGCTTCAGCACCAGGTGACCGGCCTCCTCGGACGAGCCGATCTTGGTCGGCTCGACGCTCAGCTTCTTGCTCAAGTCCACCAGTGTCACGCCACCACCAGGCACGATGCCCTCGGCTACAGCGGCCTTGGTCGCAGCCACGGCGTCGTCAACGCGGAACTTCTTCTCTTCAATTTCAGTCTCAGTAGCGCCACCGACCTTGATCACGGCTACCTTACCAGCCAAAGCGGCGAGGCGCTTCTCCAGGTTCTCTTTGTCGTACTCGCTCGAGGCGTGCTCAATCTGAGCCTTGATCTCGGCGATGCGAGCAGCCACTTCCTTGGGATCACCCACGCCTTCGATCAGGGTGGTGTCATCCTTCGAGGCGATTATCTTGCGAGCCGAACCCAGCATGTCGAGCGTGGCGTTCTCGAACGTAATGCCCTGCTCCTCAGTGATAACCGTGGCGCCGGTCAGAACAGCGATGTCCTGCAGGATCGCCTTGCGGCGGTCACCAAAGGCCGGAGCCTTGATGGCCAGGGTGTTAAAGACACCCTTGAGGCGGTTGAGCACGAGCGTAGCTAGAGCCTCACCCTCTACATCCTCAGCGATGATCACCAACTCCTTCTTGCCGCCTTGGGCAATCTTCTCGAGCAGCGGCAGAATGTCTTGAATGCTG
>JAQZBT010000116.1 GCA_029237755.1 Candidatus Saccharimonadota bacterium | reverse complement strand
GTCCACGTGGACCGATTCGTGGATGAAGAACGTGTCGGCATGAGTATTTCGCAACTGGCGCAGACAGGCTGTGATTTCGGCTTCGTCAGTAGAGGTAGCGGCCTGCATGATGGTGCCGATGGGCCAGACATGCGTAAGTACTCCGGTGTGTGCACTAGTGAGGCCGGAGGCAGCTTTGCCGGAGGCATAGAACGGGTTTGCCTCGGACAACGCGAGGCGGCGGGTGGCAAGGTAGACGGGGTCGCCCGGTTTGACGAAGCCAATGTACTCGAGCGACAGCAGCCCGGGAGCATTGGGGTCGTCGAGGATGGCAGCTGAACCAAAACCGTCGACCTCGTAGGCGTAGACGCGGTCGTGGCCGTGGTTGACGATGCCGTAGTTGCGGATGCCGGCGGTAATCTCGGCGGCCAGAGTTGCCAGGTTGGCGGAGAGTTTGGGTTGGCTGAGGTGTTCGAGTAGCTTGGCGGTCTGCCTCAGGTTGACGGCCGCCATGGCGTTGGCGGGAATGTTATAGGGGAAGACGCTTTCGTCGTCGGAGGGCCGGAAGACGCTGCGGACTAGTCCGACGTTGCGGCCGGGGTAGCCATAGCCTTGGAGCCGGGTGGCGGGGTGCGGGAAGTTGTAGAGCTCATCGATATTGTGGCGGGTGACGTCGGCCTGCTCGGCGCTCATGACTTCATAGACGCGGCTGACGGCGCGGAGCCAGGTAGCGTCGAAGGGCGCTGTGTCTTTGGAATATGCATAGTAGCCGGCTGAGAGGCGCAGGAAAGATGCCAGGGTGTCGAGCTCAAACTTGCGTTCCCAGACGCCTTTCTCGGCTTCTTCATCGGTCACTGCGCCGCCGCGGGCGTCCGGGACGATGTCGTTGTCGATGAAGGCGTTGGCGTAAGCGTCGGTGAGAATGTAGCTGGCCTGGCGGCGGATGAGGCCGTGGAAGAGTTTCTGGAGAGTTGGGTCGGACTTCAGAAAGCGGATGTAGGGCCAGACCTGGTTGGTCGAGTCGCGCAGCCACATGGCCGGAATATCGCCGGTGGCGATGTAGGTGTCGGGGCCGTCGGAGTCGTCGAAGTAGACGGTGGTGTCGAGAGTATTGGGCAGGCACTGCTCAAACATCCGCCGCAGTCCGGCGTCGGCGATGAGCGAGGATGTGGCCGTGATCGCCTCTTCGAGGGCATGGCTGGTGAAGAGGCGATCGGCCGGGTCAGGGCGGGCGGTGAGGCCGTCGAATGAGCGATAGGGGGTCATATTTCTATTATACCGCTTATGGCTAGCGCGGCGCGGCGGTGGGTTACTTTAATCGCCCGTTGCTTCATAGAGCCATAATGGCACCGCCCAGGGGTCGTTGGTATTGGTTATATGTACATACCGACGGCCGCCAAGAGGTGTAGAATGGCAGGATTAAGCGAAGGGAGCCCGATGTCTAGAACCTGGAAGATCGTGCTCGCAGTCCTAGCTGTGGCGGTACTGTTGGCAGCGGCGTACGCCTGGAGTATGTCGCGGCGGCTGCAGACAACGGTCGTGCCCAATGTCTCCCCTTCTCTATCACCTCAATCTTCGGTGAGCCCGGCTGCCGGCGATGTCTCGTCGTGCGGCCTCACGCCAACTACTACGACGGGGCCGTACTACATCTCCGGCACTCCCCAATTGACCGGCGGCAATTTGAACTACACCAGCTTGCCGGGTACGCCGATGAAGATCAGCGGATACGTCTATGGCAGCGTCGATAACACCAAGCCTCTGAACAACGCCATCATCGAGATTTGGCAGGCGGATAACTCGGGACGGTACCACCCTCAGGCGCAGGGTGCGGCCAACCAGTTTAGCAGTGACCAGTTGGCGCTGCGCGGTTACGTCACGACCGATGCCAAGGGCTACTACGAATTTACGTCGATCTTCCCGGCCGAGTATGAAGGGCGGGTGCGTCACGTGCATACGCGGGCCTCTGCTACCGGCTACACACCGGTCGTGACCCAGATGATTACGTATCTGGCGGGCGATAAGGTGACGCCGCAACAGGACAATATCGCGAGCGAACTACCGGCCTGTAACATGCTCAAGTTTACAGATACGGGCGGCGTGCGGACGTCTGCCTTCGACTTCCATCTCGCCGGTCAATAGAGATTGACTTTCGTGAGTATAAGTGGTATGATAATGCAATCTTTTTCGCAATGAGGCCTCGCGCCCGTGCGTGAGGAAGAATTTGCGACAACGTATGTCCACCAGCGCCGGGCGCCCGCCCGCTTTCCGAAGGAGTCTTCATGACCACCACCACCGCTATCCCCGAGACCGAGCTCACCACTGAGCAGCGGGAGCGGGCCGAGAAGCTCGAACGTCTCGAGTCGAGGCGCCAGCTACTGCTCGGCCGCATCAAGGGCGACCAGGCCCTGGTCGACCAGATCGCTCGGGCCGAGCCCGAGGCGGCGCGCCGCTTGGCGAGCTCACTCTCACCCCGTGCGGGCGAGAAGGAGATCAACAAGATGACGGACGCTCTCGGCAAGATAGAGAAAGTCATCGACGCCTTCTTCGCCGCGATTCAGCAGCAGAGGGAGAAGGCGGCGAAGGCCCAGGAGAAGACAAAGCTCGCCGAGGCTCATACCCGACGCCGGCAGGT
>JAQZBT010000027.1 GCA_029237755.1 Candidatus Saccharimonadota bacterium | reverse complement strand
AGTCAAAGCGAACTGAAGTGGCTGTAACCGGCCGGACGCGTCAGTGGCCATAACCGCCGACGTGTCACCCTTACAGAGCTCAGCTAGCAAGGCCAGGGCTGCATGTCCGGCCCGGGGCGCGTCTCCTGGTAGCACGACGATCGCGTCCGGTTGCTTGCTGATGGCGGCCAGTCCGGCAATCAGGGCAGCGGCCGGGCCGGTCCCAGGTGGCTCCTCGCGCACGTACCGGGCCGAACGCCCGATGGGTCGCTCAGGCCCGACGATGATCAGCTCGGCAGCGGCCGGTAGGCCTAATAGTGCCTGTTGGAGCAGGCTGCGCCCATCGAGATCCGCGGCGAGCTTGTCGGAGCCAAAGCGCCGATTCCCCGCCGGCCAAGACCACTGCCGCGAGCTTCATTGTGACCAACGGCATGTCGGCCTCCAATCGTGTCAGTGAAGTGGTTGGAGAAGGGTGGCTCTGACGAGCCACCCTTTCTCACTGCGAAGTGGTTACGAGATGCAGCTTGTCTGCATCCAGCAATTCCTGGCGGGTGTGGGCCAAGGTCACAGTGCCGATTGTGTCCAGGTCGCCGACGAAAATGCCGGCAACCACCCGGTTGTCTCGGACTGCGACCATCTTGTATGATCCGGCGGCTTCGTTTAGCACTCGGATTACGCCGGTGTCTGTGGTGGTCAGGCTGTCGCCGACCACCGCTACATCGACTTCGCCGGTCGTTAGGCGCATGACGAAGGACGAACCGTGGTAGAGGGCGGTAGGATCCCGCCCGCTGAGTCGCTCGGCTAGCACGTCCGCCTGTTCCCAGGCTGGGGCGACTAGACCGAAGCTGCGACCCGCATGCTCGGCGCACTCGCCTATGGCATGTATGCGATCATCGGTCACGCTCGCCAGGTCGTCGCCAATGACGATGCCTTTGTTGCGGCCGATTTGGAGGCCGGCCTGTTTGGCGAGCTCCACTCTGGGCGCTACACCGCAGGCCAGCACCACCATGTCGCAGTCGAGAACGAAGCCGGTGTCGAGTTTGACACCTGCAACGGTCTGGTCGCCGAGGATGGCCTTGACCCGGTTTTTGGCATACACATCGATGCCCAGCCGGGCGAGAGTGGTCTTAAGGACTCCCCCGGCCTCACCGTTTAAGTAGCGGTCCATGGGATGACGACCCGCATGCACAATCTCGACCAGTACGTCGCACGAGGCCAAAGCCTGCGCCGCCGCAATGCCGAGTACGCCGCCGCCGATCACCACTGCGCGCTTGGTGTTCTTCACCGCGGCAGCCAGATTGGTGTAATCGTCCAGGGTCCGAAACGCGAAGACGCCTGATTTGGGCCGACCTTCGTGATCGTAGAGTCCTCTGAAAGGCGGCAGGATTGGCCTGCTGCCGGTGGCGATGACAAGCTTGTCATAGTGGTGCTCGTCGCCATTGGCCATGTGGACTGTCTGGTTTGCCCGGTCAATGCTGATGACCGGGACACCCAGACATACGTCGACGCCAGGACCCGGGGCGGGCAATGTGATTGCCTCTGGCCGGTAGTGGCCACCCAAAACGTCAGCGAGCAAACTACGGTTGTAGGCCGGATGTCGCTCTTCACCGAGTATCGTCATCGACACGTCAGCGTTTCTCATCTGCGATGCAAAACGAGCTGCGGCCATGCCGTAGCCCACGACTACGATTTTCATCATTGTGCCGCCTAATCTGTTGTGGTCACGAGCCGCTCAATCCTGACTGCGCAGAGCTTAAACTCCGGCATCCTTGAGGTCGGATCGAGGGCGGGGTTGGTCAGGCTGTTGGCCCGGCCTTTACCGCCCCAGTGGAACGGCATAAACACCAAATCCGGCCGGATACTGCTGACGATCCGCACCTTCACCTCGACCCAGCCGCGTCGACTGATTACCCGGACGGTTTCGCCGTCCGTGATACCCAGCGATTTGGCTAGCCGCGGGTGCATCTCGACGAACGCCTCCGGAGAAGCCTCGTTGAGCCGATCGACTCGACGAGTCTGCGTGCCGCTTTGGTACTGAGCCATCACCCGTCCGGTCGTGAACCAGATTGGGTACTCGCTGTCCGGCTCTTCGGCCGCCGCGCGGTGGGTGACCGGTACAAACCGGGCCCGGCCGTCGGCCGTGTTGAATCGCTCCTCAAACATTCGGGGAGTACCGGGATGCGACTCTTCGGGACAGGGCCAAAATACGCCGTACTCCGCGTCGATTCGCGCGTAAGTGATGCCGGCGTAATCGGCCGGCCCACCAGCGGAGGCGCGCCGCAGTTCCTCAAACACCAGCTCTGGTTGAGACGAAAACCCCTCGGTGTGCCCGAGACGCTTCGCCAGTTCGGCCAGTATTTCCAGGTCGGTCCGGGATCCGGAGGGCGGTGGCACCGCTTTGTTTCTCCTGATGACCCGGCCCTCCAGGTTTGTCATGGTGCCGTCTTCCTCTGCGAATTGGGCAGATGGCAATACGACATCAGCAATGGCCGCGGTTTCGGACATGAAGTAATCGGCCACGATCAAACAGTCCAGACGCCTTAACTTCGCCTCAATGTGCGCTGCCCGGGGAGCCGAAATAACCGGGTTTGAACCCATCACGAGCAGCGCCCGCACACCCGATGGTTCACCCAGACTGTCCAGCAGCTCGTAGGCCGAAGGTCCGGGACCAGGCAGGGAGTTGGGATCCACGCCCCATACCCCGGCGACATACGCGCGGGCGACCGGGTCGTCGATCTTGCGGTAGCCGGGCAGCTGGTCGGCCTTCTGGCCGTGTTCGCGACCGCCTTGGCCATTACCTTGACCAGTCAGACAGCCGTAGCCGCAATGGGCGCGGCCGGCCTTGCCGAGGGCCAGTGCCAGGTTGATCCAGGCAGAGACCGTATCGGTGCCTTTGCTGTGCTGCTCCGCACCGCGGGCCGTCAGGACCATGCCCGTGGGGGCCTCGCCGATCAGGCGCGCGGCCTCGTACAGCTGCTTGGCTGGGACACCGGTGATGCGCTCCACGCGGTGCGGCATGTACTCCATGGAGATGGCTTGGACCTGAGGCCATCCGGTTGTCCGCTCGTCGATGAACGGTTGGTCGATGTAGCCCTTTTGCACTGCGATGTGGATCAGACCCAGGGCCAATGCCAGGTCGGTACCGGGCAGCGGCTGCAGGTGCAGGGTCGCGTTGCGGGCTGTAGGCGTCGCCCTGGGATCGACCACGATCAAGCTTCCGCCGCGCTCGCGCTGCTCGGTGAAGTAGCGCTGGGCGGGCGGCATGGTCTCGGCCAGGTTGCTGCCGATGAGCAGAATGCAGTCGGTGCCGGCAATGTCCTCGAGCGGAAACGGTAATCCTCGGTCAAGCCCGAAGGCCCTCAAGTTGGCTGCTGCGGCCGACGACATGCAAAACCGGCCATTGTAATCGATAGTCGATGTCCGCAGTGCGACCCGGGCAAACTTACCAAGCTGGTAAGCCTTTTCGTTGGTCAGACTGCCGCCGCCAAAGACGCCGACTGCATCTGTGCCATATTTGGCTTGGGCAGCAATCAGAGCCGCGGCGACCATATCCAGCGCCTCGTCCCAGGTGGCCGGGCGCAGTTCGCCCGACTTGCTGTCTCGAACGAGCGGCGTAGTGAGGCGCTCGGCTGAGTGCAGCAGGTCGGCGGAGGTCTGGCCCTTGATGCAGAGCGCCCCGCGGTTGACCGGAAAATCCGGCCGTTCTACTACGGTTAGTGCGCCACCAGCTTGCTGGAGGTTGAGGCCGCATTGCAAGGAGCAGTACGGGCAGTGAGTGGGCGTAGCGAGAGTCATGGTAACTCCTAAAGTGTGTGCCAGATTGTCAAGCTAGCCCATCAGGGCTTATCCAGATTATATATTAATTGTCATCGCTGTGAATGTTACTGTTGTGATTTTAGTGTTAATTTTTGCAATGTTAATGCTAAACTCGAAGTAATTTAGTCATCGACGACTAGATTAGTTCCTTCAAACCATGACTCTCGATTGGAGTATCATGCGGAAAACCATCTTAGTCGTCGGCCACGGAATGGTCGGACACCGCTTACTCGAACTACTGGCCGAACGCGGTGCGACCAAAGACTGGCGCATCGTCGTATTGGCCGCTGAAAACCGGCCGGCGTACAACCGCGTCCAACTGTCGTCGTACTTCACCGGCAACACCGCTGAGGACCTGACGCTGGCGCCGGATAGCTTCTTTGCCGAACACGGCATCGAGCTGCATCTGGGCCAAGCAGCTGTAGCCCTCGACCGAGAGGCACAGACGGTTACGACCGCCTCGGGTCAAGTGTTTGCCTTTGACGTGCTGGTGCTCGCGACCGGGTCCTACGCGTTCGTGCCACCCATCCCCGGCAACGACGCCGAGGGTTGCTTTGTCTACCGGACCATCGATGACCTCCAGGCCATCAGCAATTACGCTGCGGGCTCCCGGGTCGGAGCGGTGCTCGGAGGCGGGCTGTTGGGCCTGGAGGCGGCCAATGCGCTGCTCAACCTGGGCCTTTCGACCCATGTCGTGGAGCACAATCCGCACCTCATGGCACGCCAGATCGACGGTGGCGGTGGCGATATTCTGCGCCGTCTTATCGAAGGTCTCGACGTCTCGGTCCATACCGGCAAACGCACGACGCACGTCGAAACGGACGAGTCCGGCCGCGTCGTCAGAATGGTCTTCGGCGACGGCAGTACGCTCGACGTAGACATGGTCGTCTTCTCCGCCGGTATCCGCGCCAACGATCAGCTGGCGAGGGCCGGAGGGCTAGAAGTCGGCGAGCGCGGCGGCATCGTCGTCGACGAGAGCTGCCTCACTTCCGACCCCAATATCTATGCCATCGGCGAATGCGCGCTGGCTTGGGGTCAGACCTATGGCCTGGTGGCGCCAGGCTACAACATGGCCGAAGTCGCAGCTGACAGGATATTGGGCGGCATGCCGTCCTTTACCCCGCCCGACATGTCGACCAAGCTGAAGCTGCTGAACGTGGCGGTGGCGAGCTTCGGCGACCCGTTCGCTGTGGGCGCACAAAAGGTGGTGTACTCTGACTCGACCACCGGCGTCTACAAGATGCTGGCGCTGTCCCCGGACGGAGTCCTCCTCGGAGGCGTCCTGATCGGTGACGCGTCGGCTTATACCTTGCTGCATGCCCTGGTCGGTCAGCCTCTCCCCGGTCCCGAGCAGTACCTGCTGCCGGAATCCGAAGGAGGCGCTGCGGCCGCCGGACCCGATGCGCTGCCTGATAGTGCCACGATCTGCACGTGTAATAACGTGACTAAGGGCGCAATCTGCAAGGCAATTGGGGACGGCGCTCACGATGTGCCGGCCATCAAGAAATGTACCAAGGCCGGTACCGGCTGTGGTTCCTGCATCAAAACACTGTCGAACTTGCTCCCAACGGAGCTCGGCAAGATCGGCATCGCAGCGCAACCTCCCTGGCTCAAGTCGGTGTGTGAACACTTCGACTACAGCCGCAAAGCGCTTCTTGACATCATCATGGTCGAGGAGATTAGCTCGTTCGAAGAGCTGATAGCTAAGCACGGACGCGGCCAGGGCTGTGCCGAGTGCAAGCCAGTCGTGGCCTCGATCCTGGCCTCGCTGGACAGCAGCCGGCACATTCTCGAAGGAACACGGGCAGGCCAACAGGCCACAAATGAACGCCGCTTGGCCAACAAGCAAAAGGGCGGGACATACTCGGTTGTACCTGACATACCAGGCGGTGTAGTCACGGACGTACAGCTCATGGCCATCGCCGAGACCGCTCGTGACTTCAAGCTTGAGCTGAAGATCACCAGCGGGCAGCGCATAGACCTGCTCGGCGCCCGCCTGGAGCAACTTCCCGCGATCTGGAGGCGGATGAGAGATGTCGGGTTGAAATCAGGCCAGGCTTACGGCAAGTCCATGCGCACAGTCACAACGTGCCTTGGCACCGACTGGTGCCGCTACGGCGTCCAGGACTCCACCTCCATGGGGATTCGCCTGGTGGACCGTTATCGCGGGCTGCGGTCGCCGCACAAGGTCAAAGCGGGGGTATCGGGATGTAACCGAAACTGTGGCGTAGCTCACGACAAGGACTTCGGCGTCGTCGCCACCAAAGAAGGGTGGAACCTCTACGTTGGAGGCAACGGCGGGGATACGCCGAGGCTTGGGGTACTGTTCGCGTCTGATCTAAAGGACGAAGAACTCGTCCGCACCATCGACCGCTTCCTGATGTTCTATATCCGCTTGGCCGACAAGTTGGAACGGACGGCCCCGTGGATTGAACGCCTGGATGGCGGCCTGGATTACCTCCGGGCGGTCATCATGGAGGACCGGATGGGTATCTGCGATGAGCTGGACCGCCAAATGGCCGCTCACGTTGAAGGTTACGTGGACGAGTGGGAGCTGGCATTGAACACTCCGGAGATCCTGGAGCAGTTTGTCGCATTCGTCAACGATCAGGACGCAGTCGATCCGGATATTCAATTTGAGACTGTGGAGGGGCGGCGGCGGCCAGTCCTCTTAAGCCCAGACCTGAAAGTGGTCAGCAGCATCGGCAGCGAGTGGACCGGCGTATGCCCGTTCGACCAACTGGTTGTGGGCCGCGGCGTGCCTGTGATCGTTGAAGGTGTTCAGTTAGCGCTATTCCTCGACGCGGAAGGCCGGCTGTATGCGGTAAGCAATCACGACCCGTTCAGTCGCAACAACGACATGGCCGGGGGCATCACTGGAACACGAGATGGCGTGCCAACCGTAACGGCACCGATGTACGGCCAAGTGTTTAGTCTGGAAACAGGCGTTTGGCTCGATGATGATAATCCGGAAAATCCGGCAAAGAAGCTGGCAACCTACGCCATCCGCGTCTCGGACGGCGTCGTCCAGGTAGCGGAACCATCAACGGAGATGGCTCATGTATGACAATCGAGATCCTTTGAAAAGGAGAACATCATGGCACGAGTCATGGCACGAGCCTCAGTGAAAGACTGGAACCCGGAGGATGAAGTCTTCTGGGCCAATACTGGCAGCCGCGTGGCCCGACGAAACCTGATCTGGTCAATCGTCACCGAGCACCTTGGGTTCTCGGTCTGGCTGCTCTGGTCGGTCATCGTTCTGGCCCTACCCAAGGCCGGGTTCGACTTCAGCGTCGATCAGCTGTTTTGGTTGGTCGCCGTCCCGAACCTGGTGGGAGCTGCTATGCGCATTCCCTACACGTTCGCGGTCCCGAAGTTCGGCGGCCGCAACTGGACGGTGATCAGCGCGCTGTTGCTGCTGATTCCCACCGCATTCCTGACCTACTGCGTCACGAGTCACGCCTCCTATGGCATGTTTGTGCTGGCGGCGGCGACGGCTGGTCTGGGAGGGGGAAACTTCGCCTCATCGATGGCGAACATCTCCTTCTTCTACCCGGAGCGGCGCAAGGGCTTCGCGCTCGGACTCAACGCCGCCGGCGGCAACATCGGCGTCGCGGTGGTGCAGGTGGTAGTCCCGATCGTCATCGTGGCTGGCGGGCTCGCCTTTGCCAGTCTGATGTGGATGCCACTGGTGGTGATTGCGGCGATCTGCGCGTGGTTGTTCATGGACAACCTGACGGTGGCCAAGTCGAGCCTGCGCTCGCAGCTCGGCGCGTTGAAGCGCAAGCACACCTGGGTCATGTCGTTCCTGTACATCGGGACGTTTGGCTCCTTCATCGGCTACTCGGCAGCGATGCCGCTGCTGATGAAGACCCAGTTCCCGGAGGTGGCAGTGGCGAAGTACGCGTTCCTCGGAGCGCTGGTCGGCTCGTTCGCCCGTCCTGTGGGCGGTTGGCTGGCCGATCGCATCGGCGGCGCCCGGGTCACCCTCGGCGTGTTTGCCGGTATGGGCATCGGTGTGCTGGTCGTACTGCACTCGCTGGCGACACACAACTTCGGTCTGTTTCTCGGATCGTTCGTTGGGCTGTTCATGATGGCAGGTGCGGGCAACGGCTCCACCTACCGCATGATCCCGGCGATATTCCGGGCACAGGCGCGGAGCAGCGATGCGGCCAAGCGCGAAGGCGCGGCCGTGTTGGGCATCGCCTCGTCCATCGGAGCCTTTGGTGGCTTCTTCATCCCCCGCTCGTTCGGCAACAGCATTGCTGCCACGGGGACGGTCGACGCCGCCTTCTACGGGTTCCTGACCTTCTACGCCATCGCCTTCGTGGTGACCTATTGGTTCTACGAGCGCAAGGCGTTCACCAGCAAGGTGCCAAGCCTTTCGTACGCCAGGGTCTAAAGAGGACCTTGGCGCGGGCCCCGCTTGCAACGATGCAAGTGGGGCCTTACGATGCCTGCCCAAAAAGCAAAGAGACCATCGGCGTTGATGGTCTCAGGGGACGGACTTGTGCCGCCGTCCCTCGGCAATTTGACTGGCATTTACTCGACTTTGAGTTCATCGACGCACTTGATGCGGTCCATGATGTCGTCGACGATCTGACCGGCCCGGCCTTCGGCGATGGGGCCGGGTTCGCCCAAAATCAAGGCTGTCACTGCCATGACCTGGTAGACCTCCAGCCGCAGGATGACTGCCTTGGTGGCCAGACGCTCGGCGGAGACCCGCAGCAGCAGCGTGTGACCGATGTAGTCCTTGCTCAGGGCGCAGTTGGCGATCAGCTGCCTGGTGCCTTCGTTGGTGATGACCGGCCAATCCAGGTAGTCGGGAGGGCCCTCGCCACGTCGGCTCCCCGGGCGGTCTTCACCCCTGATGGCTCCGCGGATCAGCCCGATCGTCCGAGTACTGAGGCCTTCACCGTCCTGCCACGTCTCGTGGGGGATCTGGGTGGTGCGGTAGAGCAGTCTTAACATGTGATGTCCTAAGGGTCGGTGGACAGAACTTGTATACTTTGCGGCTTTTTGTGGTTGGTTGTCAACTGTGGAATCATCCGGTTTTGTCTTACACTTACGGCAAACGAAAGGAATTATTGTGGCACATGCGCAGAATAGTGTAATCATCACCCGGCCGGCGGCGGAAGTGTACGCTTTCCTGGCGGATGGGCTGAATAACCCCAAGTGGAGACCGGCGGTCATCAGTATTGAGCTGGTCCAAGGCAAGGTCGGTGAGATTGGCGCCGAGTACCGGCAACAGCTGAAGGGCCCGGGCGGCAGGCCAATCGCCGGAGATTACCGGATTATCTCAGCTGAACCAGGCCGGCGGCTGGAATTCGTGGTGACGGCCGGACCCGCCCGTCCGAAGGGCGATTACTTGCTGGAGCAGACGGCGGAAGGGCCCAAGGTGACGTTCACGCTGGATTTTGAGCCGCGAGGTTTGATGAGGCTGATGGGGCCGATGATACAGAAGACCATGGAGGCGGAAGTGGGGCAGCTGACGGCATTGAAGGCGGTACTGGAGCAGGGTTAAGAACGAGGCTATTCAGGGCCACGGGTGATGCGGGCGCGCAGCAGCGCAACCTCCCGCTCTAGCTCGCGGATGCGGTACTCTCGACCCGCCAAGTTGCGGTTGAGGTTTTGCAGTTCCTGGGTCTTGTGCTCGAGCTCCCGGGTGCGCTTCTGAACTTTTTCCTCGAGGTGGCTGTTCGCTTCCTTGACTTCGACCCGGCTGCGGCGCAGCTCCTGCTCGCTGCGCTCAAACTCATGGAGATTATTCAGCATGCGCTCGACGTCAGTCTCGGCGTCGTCTTCGGCCGTAAACTGATCGGGCGGAGTGTAGTAAAAGTTCTTGCACACCATATTGCCGACCACGACGCGAGGGTGGGTTTGCAGGACAT
>JAQZBT010000026.1 GCA_029237755.1 Candidatus Saccharimonadota bacterium | reverse complement strand
GTACCATCGGAGTTGATGCGCAGGATCTTACCGGCCAGGCTGTCCATGTACTGAGAGCGCAGGGCGTCCATGTCGAGGTCGTCGTAGCCGGCGCCGTCGCCGACGGTGACGTAGAGCTTGCCGTCCGGGCCAAAGAGGACCGAGCCGGGGGCGTGGGACAGACTGTCAGCGGCCAGACAGTCGCTGGTGACGGCGAAGTCGTTGCAGGAGGTCTGCACCGAGTTACCGACATTGGTACCAAGCAGGACGCGCTCACTGCCGGGAACGGCGGTGTCGCCCTGGGCGGTCACGCGGATGAGGCGGCCGGTCTTGGGGCCGGCGATGTTTGAGGGGTTGTTGTCGTAAGTGAACAGGAGGTAGACATAACCATTGACGGCGAAGTTGGGGTCCAGGGTCAGACCGAGCAGGCCGCGGTCAACATAGTTGTTGACGTTTTGGACGGTATAGAAGGGGGTGGGCAGAACTTGACCGTTCTTGTAGATCTTGACGGTGCCGTCCTTCTGCGCGACGAAGATCCGCCCATCGGGAGCGAACTGCGCAGCCACACCACCAAACAGGCCGCCCGTGACCTTGGTCAGAGCAAATCCCTGGGGAGCGCCCGTATTGGGCAGCGATTCGGCGGCCGCAGGCCTCACGTCGAATCCCACCGCGAGGGTGGCAAATAGCGCGAAGACTGTGGTGATGGCGACGAACTTTCGGAACTTGTTGACTGGGAACTTCATTATTGTTGGATCCTGTTAGGTTAGTTGGGATAGTCTGATTTGTTAAATAGGAGATGGAGACTGGACCGTCGCTGGTCCAGTCTCCTCCTCCTCATTAGAGGCACTACGCCTTAGTTGCGTGACGCCTCCGCGTGGGCGAAGGCTGGTTCGAGCTGCTGGAGTCCTGCCTGCTGGTTGATAGCGTGCGGGTAGGGCTCCCACCTCCACGGCGACTCGGTGCCGGGAAGCTCCCAGCTCCAGTCCGCGCGTTGCGGAACGTGCTGTGCCTGGGCGCGCATCCGTGCGACCGTCGTCTGCACATACTGTGCAAGCTGGCGGTAGTAGTGGATGCCGACCGGAACGAGGCAGATCGCCAGTGTCCAGCTCAGCCAGAACCGGTGACCGGCAAAGGTTGAGCCCAAGCCGGTGAGGCTGGCGATGAGCATCAACCCGGCAATAGCGGCCCACAGCAGGTGCTGCGCGAAGGGCCTGACACTGTCCTTGCTCTGGAGCTCGCCCTTGTTGGTGACAACGTAGGCGAACTTCAGTCCGGCGACCTTGCGGGCGGCCGCCGCGACGTAGATCGGGATCGTCATGAGCATGAGACCCATGCCCACGAGACCCCAGTCGCGACGCTCGTGCTCCACCAGGTTGAACCGGCGGAGCCAGAGAAACAGCCCGATGGTGGAGGCCAGAGAGGTGCCCCACAGGATGCCCCATTGCTCGACCGGCAGCCTGGAGTAGGCGTCGGAGAACAGGTAGAGCCCGGTGAGCACCAGTGACATGATCCAGCTCACGGCCACACTGGGGTAGAACTGTTGGAGCATCATGAACGAGATGGCCTGAGCCGGACGGAGCCGGCGCAGCTTCCTGAGCGAATGCTTCTGGATGATCTCCCAGATGCCGTAGGCCCACCGCTTCTGCTGGTTGAAGAAGTCAGTGGACGACATCGGGCCTTCGCCGACCGACAGGATGTCGGGTGTGTAGACGCCCCTCCACCGGTTGCCGGTGTCCGGGTTGACTGCCCCCAGCATCTCCATGGCGGTCAGGTGATCCTCGATGATCGAGTCCTGATAGCCACCGATCTGCTTGAAGGCCGACACCCGGTAGACGTGGTTGGTACCGATGAGCAGAGGAGCCCCCAGACCGTTGCCTCCACGCTGGATAATGCCGTGGAAGACGTAGGCCAGGAAGGCCGAGCCCTTGGCGATCCAGTTGGTGAAGAGGTTGCCGTAGACCTGGGGAGCGACGACGTACGCCACGTCCGGGTCATTGAAGTAGCCGACGGTGCGCTCGAGAAAGTTCGGGAACGGCACGTGGTCGGGGTCCATCTGGGCCACGAGATCGTAGTCGGCCTCGTGTGCATGGCGCCAGGCGTTGTGGTTGCCGTGCTTGGTCTTGGCCTTGTAGGGGCCGGAGGGCTGGTTGTACTCGGGGATGCCCTTGCGGCTGAAGTGGTTGACGCCGGCTTCCGCGCAGGCCGCTGCGACCTCGGGGCTGTTGCCCTCGTCGAGCAGACTGACGCCCACGTGGCCCTTGTGCCTGATCTTCTTCATCTTGCGCAGCGTACTCATGACCAGACCGAGGGGCTCGCTGCCCGGGACGATCGTGGTCAGGATGGCCACGCGATGGCTCTTTTCGGGGACCAGCGGGACCGGGTCCTTGGCCTTGGCCGCGAAGAGCGCCAGCGTGCCTGCCTGCATGAGGCGGATGAGCTCAAGCCCGACCATGAGGACGGTGGCGGTGACTCCGGCGACCACTGTGAAGGCCGACCCGCCTGCGGGCAGGTGGGAAGGCATCAGCAGCCAGGCCAGGAAGAGCCCTCCGGTGACGATGTTGAACGCGATGATCGTGTACAGCGCCACGTTTTGGCGGCGAGAAAAGACTCGCCGGTAGCTCACCTTTGAGCCGGGTTGCAATGGGCCGAGCAGGGTGCTCGCCTTGTCGTAACTCATTCCACTCCTTCGGAGTTGTTGCGGATGGTTGAGGTAGTGCTTGAATTGAGGAGGTGCAACAAAAAAGGGGCCCCAAGGGACCCTCGTTGCAGATTTCCCACGTTACCATTTTGTTGGCGCGCCTGTCAACTTTATGGCCTAAAGGCACCTATGGGATGATTTTGAGGCTAACTGGCGCCTTGGGCGATGGCTTCAACCGCCACGTAAGCGATCTCAGGATCGGCCGCGTCGTGGATGAAACTGCCCACGTCGAGCAGGTCGGCGCCGGCTTCGATGGCCAAGCGGCTGGTCTCCTGGTTGAGCCCGCCGTCGACGGCGATCTCGAGGCCCGGGTTGATGGCGCGGGCAGCGGCAATCTTTTCGAGGCAGTCGACTCGGAACTCGCCGCCGTTGTGGCCGAGGCGGCCCGTAAAGACGACCAAGTGGTCGACATTGGGAATGGCGTCTTTGGCCTGTTCGATAGTGGTTTCGACGTTGATGGCCAGACCGACACGAATCTCCATAGACCGGAGCTCGCGGAAGAAGCTGTCACGGTCGAAGGGGGCTTCGAAGTGGACAATGACGAGCGACGGCTGGAGGGCGATGATGTTTTCGATCTGTCCCTCCGGATGGGTCATCATGAGGTGCAGGTCCATCGGTACGCCGTCGATGTCATAGACCTGAGCCAGGCCAACCGTTTTGACGTCGGTGAAGACGCCGTCGCCGACGTCGACGTGAATGCGCGAGGCGAAGGGCTTCACGTTGTCGATGCGGCGGGCGTAGTCCTCGGGGGTGGTGGCGTTGATAGTGGGGGCGACTGAGGCCATGGCGGTTCTTTCTTCTAACGCTTATTGTACACGGCCGGGCCGGCAATGTGGTGGGCGAGGGCCAGGATGTCCAGAGCGATGGCGACTCCGGCGATTCCCAGGGCCATCATGAAAGGAAAGCTGGCGACGGCGGAGGCGAGGGAGAGATCGGGACTGGAGGCGATTAGCCAGAGGAGCAGGAAGCCGGGGACGGCCAGAAGGTTCATGACCAGCAGGGCGTGGTGCCAACGGGAGTGGCGGCGGATGTGGGCGGTCAGGCGGCGCGACATGGACCTTTAGCCATACAACTCCTCGATCTGGTCGAGCCGGCGCTGGTACTTGGGGTTCTTGGAAAACTGGGTGCTGATGAAGGCGTCGACGGCCTCGAGGCAAGTGTCCTGGTCGGTGTAGCGGGGCGCCAGCACCAGGACGTTGGCGTTGTCGTCGCGCCGGGCGTGAACGGCCGTTTCCTGGCTCCAAGCCATAGCGGCTCGAATACCAGACACGCGATTCGCCGCTATCGCCATCCCCTGCCCCGAGGCGCAGATAGCGATGCCGAGGGCATCGTCGTCGCCGAGCACTTTGGTGGCAACGTTGTAGGCGTAGCGCGGGTAGTCGTCCTCGGGGTCGAGCGTGTCGGCGCCGAGGTCCTCGACGTCGTGGCCGGCGTGGGTCAGGTGCTCGCGCAGGACGTTCTTCAAGTCGTAGCCGTTATGGTCGGCGCCAATGTAGATCTTCATTTGGCCTGCTTTCGTTTATGAATTTACCGCGTTTCTTGAGATACATGTACAAGCTCAGGTCACCGGCTATGAACACCGCGACAATTAGCGTCCCCACGATAAGTTCCCAAGTGTAGAGAGACGATATATGGGCGAGCGAGCTCAAGACGACCGCCTTAGAGGGTCTTACCGACGTTAATCACCTGCTCGACGAGGCGGTTGGAGTAGCCCCACTCGTTGTCGTACCAGGCCACGACCTTGAGCAGGTTGCCGCCGACGACGTTGGTGAGGGCCAGGTCGACGATGCCGGAGTGCGGGTTGCCGATGAAGTCGGAGGAGACGAGCGGCTCGTCGGTGACGTCGAGGATACCCTGGAAGCGGGGCTCCTTGGCGGCAGCCTTCAGTGCCTCATTAACCGCTTCGATGGTCACCTCTTTGGAGGTGACGAAGGTGAAGTCGGAGAGCGACACGACCGGGGTAGGCACACGGACGGAGAGGCCGTCAAACTTACCTTTGAGAGCCGGGAATGTCTTGGCGGCTGCTGTGGCGGCACCGGTGCTCGTGGGGACGATGTTTTCGGCGGCGTTGCGGCCTTCGCGCAGGTCCTTGGATGGAGCGTCCTGCAGCGCCTGGGAGGCGGTGTAGCTGTGGACGGTGGTCATCATGGCCTTCTCGATGCCAAAGTGCTGCTCGATGACGACGGCTACGGGCGTAATACAGTTGGTGGTGCAGGATGCATTGGAGATGACGGTGTTTTCGGCGCCAATGTCGCCCTCGTTAACGCCGATGACAAATGTGCCGGCGCCTTCGCCTTTGGCGGGGCCGGAGATGACGACGCGCTTGGCACCTGCCTTGAGGTGCAAGCCGGCGTCTTCGGCGTTGGTGAAGCGGCCGGTGGATTCGATGACAATGTCGACACCGAGGTCTTTCCAGGGCAAGGCGGCGGGGTCTTTCTCGGCGGTCACCTTGATCTTGTGACCGGAGACGATGAGGTTGGACTCGTCGTGGCCGACCTCCTCGTGGTAGGTGCCGTAGTTGGAGTCGTGCTTGAGCAGGTAGGCCAACGTATCGGTGCTGGTTAAGTCATTGATGGCCACGACCTCAATTTCCGGATGGTTCATGGCAATTTTGAAGGCGTTGCGGCCGATGCGACCGAAACCGTTGATAGCGACTTTGTAGCTCATATTGTTAAGACTGGATCCCTCTATATATATCGCTTCAACCATATAAGGTAAGTAGGCTTTGGGCAACCTGAGGCGGTGATAGCGATACCGAGCGTTGTATGCCGCTTGCCATATGTTCTTATCTGTTGCATAGTTGCATAATTGTTGTGCTTATGGTATAATGACGCTTGAGTTAACCACTAACTCGCACGCTCGTGTACAACCCACCGTTCGGCGCATCCGCGCCCACTAGCTGGAGAGGATCCAGATGAACAACCCGATCAACCGGCTGAACGCCTACGTCGATCAGCGCAACCCGGTCAACCGGCTGCTGGACTTCGTCGAGAAGCGCTTGGAGCGAGGAGCTCCCGTCTTCCTCGGCGCTGTCACCGCCATCTACGCGGTCCTGGTGTTCGACGCCGGTCTTTTCCTCGGCGCAACACCGTCCGTCGGCTATTTCGCCCACATGTCCCTCGGGACAATAGGGACTGCTCTGGTCGTCGGAGCGATGGCGAGGGTCTTCAAGGCGTATCACTTCGAGTTCGGAGCCATCCAGCGCGCGAGCGCGTACTTGGTTCCGTTCGTCCTGATCATCGCCGGCCTCTCGGCCAGTGACGCGGTCACGTCCGTTTGGATCGTCGCTCAGGTGACTCCTCAGGTCACGGCCTTCGTCGCGCTCGTCGCGATTCCGGTCGCCACCAGGCTGCTCGACGGCATTGGCGCCAAGTTCGACAGGCTCTATGCGTGAGCTGACACCCGAGGCCTTGAGTCTCACAACATGCACGGGCGTTCGCCCCGACCCTTTTCCTCATTGAGGAACTGTGGTCGGGGCGCTTCGCTGTTTATGGACTAAAGCATTATCAAACCATCATCGTTGTCTCAGCGCAACGGCCGTATCTGTCTAGTACATTGCTTTTTTGCGCTGTTCATGGTAAAGATATCCCATGTCTTTCGGAAAACCCTCCGTTAGATCGACCGCGCCTCGAGAGAGAGTCGTCATGACAAATTCTGAAATGCCAGCTTGGCGTCGGCGGCTCCTAAACCTTACGAACCGAATCGACGCCTTCACCCACAGAACCGGTAAACGCTACCGGTCCGTAACCGATCCTCTGAAGGAACGCCACAAGACTATTCGCAACCGTCCGCTGACGGTAGCGATAGCCTGGTTGGTGTGGGCTGTGATCACCATAGTGTTGTGGCAGATCGTGAACACCCCACCCACACCCCGCGGAGTGAGCTTCTGTCTGCTCGCTTCGATCATCGTGCTGTACCTGTGTCTACTGCTCGCCCGTGGCACGGTCAAGCAGGCCGAGGCCGATGAGCGGGCGCAGTATGAAAACCGGGATTGGATCGACCAGTCGATACTGCCGGAACGCACTCTGCAAAATCTGGAAGAGCACGAGCGCATTATGCACCTCTCCCGGTCACACCCGATCAGCATCATTGCGACTATGAACGGGCTCCAGGCCGGCGGACTGGTAGTTGCAACGATCAGCGTGCTGTCTATGTTCATCGCGATGGTGAGTTTGACCTGGGAGGCCGCATCCTTCGGAATCCTTCTGGCTCTGATCTGCCTCATGCCGCTTGCCATCAAGATTTGGGACTGGTTTCGCAACGAGTTCTACTTCACCGAAACGCGTATCCTGCGGATGTGGGGCATCTTTGAGCCCAAAGAAGGCATGTGCGCCCGTAGCCGAATCCAGAACATCGGCAGCAAGATCACGCTCTTCAGCAGGATCATCGCTGGTATGCGGATCATCAATCTGCCGTATGGTCACATCAAGTGGGATACCGCGGGGCAGGATGAGGCCATCGACAGATTCCGCTTCGCGCCTCAGCCGGCGCTCGCCAAGCTCCTGCTGCTCCCCGGAGCGCTGAAGGGAATGTCTGCCCCCGCTGGCACCGCTTCGGAACGTCCGCACCCGGACGGCACATGACAACACAACACGCAAGGCGCAACCGCCCCGGCGGCAGAGGACGAAAGTCCACTGCTACCGGGGTGTTAGCGTTTCAGGGCCAGTTACTCGTTGACCTAAGTAACTGCGGTCTGCCTCGTAACTGGCCCTTTCCCCTGACGAAAAAGCCGCCCGAGGGCGGCTTTAGTGAATTGCGCGTTAGCGGCTTACCACCACTTGTCGGCTTGGGCGCGCTCGCTGCATTCGCGAATGATCTTCCAGGCATCGTCTGGACCGGTGATACCGTTGACCGTGGTACCGCCCTTCTTGAGGTCCTTGTAGTGAGTGAGATGGTGCTCAATCTGCTTCTTCCACTGCTCACCCAGTTCGTCGACACTGTTGATCTTGCCATAGTGGCGGTCGTCGGCGGGGACAGCAATGATCTTGTGGTCGTTTTCGCCGTCGTCGACGAAGTCGACCATGCCGATGACTTTAGTCTCTTCGATAACTAGACCCATGGGGAGGGGCTCACCGGTGACTACGAGCACGTCGAGCTCGTCGCCGTCCTCATCTAGGGTCTGGGGAATAAAGCCGTAGTTGACCGGCTTGGCAAAAATGCCCGGCTCGACGCGGTCGAGGGCAAAGAACTCCTCGTGGCGGCGCCACTCTACTTTGTTCATTGAGCCTTTGGAAATCTCGATCACAGAGGTGACGTACTCGCCGTCCTTACCAAACGCTAACTTATTAAATGGATAGCCCATTAAATCTCCTGTAACTAACTCGGCCGAATTATAGCATGCGGCTGCCGTATCTGGCGGTTGCTTCGTCGTTTTGACGAAAGCGGTATCTTCCATGGAACAAGTATTGTAAGAAGTGACATTATTCGGACGAGCCGCTTCCATTAAGGTTAGCGAGCAATAAAGTTAATTGTAAGGAGGAGTTGATATGTTCTGGACTATCGTTACATGGATAGTTCTCGGCGCGCTCGCTGGATGGATCGCTTCGATCATCACCGGCACCAACGCTCGAGTGAACGGGCTCATGAACGTAGTCGTGGGTATCATCGGTGCTTTCATCGGTGGCCTCATGCTACAGCTTCTGGGCGTCGGTACTCCGACCGGGTTTAACCTCGCCAGCATTCTCACGGCGATCCTGGGCGCAGTAATCCTGCTCTCACTGGTCCGCGCCTTCCGCCGCGACTCTCTGTAGAAACTCCGGCATCCTCAAAAAACCCGCCTCAGGCGGGTTTTTTGTTTATTTCGACTGTCGTGCGGTCGGTGGCGGATTTTTTCGTGCAGTCGGTGGCGGATTTTCGCAGTTATACCATAATTTTAGAAAAGGCTCGGCAGGGTGCCCTGTGCGGCGTTTGCCAAAACCATGGCATAACTATGTTTTGCTACTTTATTCCCAGCTCAGCGGCCAGCCTGGGCCGGTCGAAGCCGAGGATACCGACTTTGCCGTCGTCTGTGGTAATCACGGTAAAGGGGACGCCGGCTTGGCCAGAGAGGTGGATCATCTCCTCGGCGGCCACCTGGTCCGTCTCGACGTCAATGTCTTCGAACTTCACCTTGTGCTCGGTCAGGTATTGCTTTTCGGCGCGACAGAAAGCGCACCAGCTGGTGGAATAGATCTTCACTTGAGGCATGGACTAACTATATCAGGGGCAGATGAATGTGGGGTCGTCTACAGTCTTGTCGCAGTCGCCGGCCACATCGCCTTCAGCGTCATTGGCGCCGCCGCCTTGGTTCTTGGGCTCGGGTTCGGGCGTAGTCGCGGGCGAAGGCTCGACGGAGGGTGAAGGCGTGGGGATGGGCGAGACGCTGGGCACCACTGCAGGCTTGGGGAAGGCCGATGGCTTGAGCGTGGCAGTAGCCTTCTTGGTATTCGTGTCCGGCTTGCTCTTAGTCTTGCTCTTGTCCTTGTTGTCAGGCTTGGGCGCATTGGCGAGCATTGCGGAGCTGGCGCCGATGGACGGCGTGGGTGCGGTTTCGACATGCCCTTCAGGCTCGAACTGACTGCGGACAATCTCAGACTTGGGCGGAATGGGGTTGGGCTGGGGCACATTGAACATGTCGGCAACGGCCTTGCCGCCGACCGACAGAAGACTGACCAAACCGATGCCTAGTAGTAGAAGGGCGGCCTTGGGCATGTGCGTTCTTATGAAGTCGCGTCTCAGCCGCAGCGAGGCCCGGACCCGCTCGAGGTCGGGCTTAGCCAGGTGGTGCGGGAGCTGGCCAATAGGTACGCGCAAGCGCCGTCCGTCGGCGTAGGCCAGCAGTACAGTGTGATCTGTCTCTATGCTGTAGTTAGCAAGCTCGCTCATGCTTGAATGCTAACACCTATGCCATGGACTGTCTCTCGGAGGAAGTCCCAGTGGTGTGGAAAAATTTACATCACCCTTTTGGTAATTCTATTAGTGATTTTGCATAAGCTGTTTGAGGGTCATTTTTATTGACTTTGCCAAGGCATGTAGTGCTTATGCTGAAAAACGCTAAAGTTGGCCTTCACAGATATGAAGGCCAACTTTTAGCGTAGTTTTTTAGAGTTTTTCCGAGTTCTAGTGCTCTGCCAGTTTGTCTTCGAGGTATTTGCGGAAGGCCGGAGCGATGACTTCGTCGGACAGGGCGACGTCGACGATGGCCTCGAGGTACTTCTCTTTGTTACCCGCGTCGTGCCACTGGCCATCGATGATGCGGCCGAATAGCTGGCCGCCGTGGTCTTTGGCAAACTGGTTCATGGCGTTGGCCAGGACGAGCTCACCCGACTTATCCGGCTCAAGCTTCTCTACGTAGCGCATCATCTCGGGCGTGAAGACGTATCCGGCCGTACTGGCAAAATCGGGCTTCTCAATCAGCCCCGAGAGCTCGAGCGACTTCTCGTCGAGAACGGTCTTAATGTCGGCGATACCGTAACTCTTGGCGCGGCTGCGTTCGACCGGGATGAGCGCGATGGTCGGCATCTGGTGCTTCTCGTAGGTCTCCACGAGCTGGACAGAACGTGGCACCTTGGACCGGAAAAAGTCGTCGGCGAAGAGTACCAGGAAGGGTTCATCATCGAGCAGATGAGCGGCGTTGAGTACGGGGGTAGCGTTGCCGTAGGGGCCTTTTTGGCGCAGATAGATGAAGTTGGCCAGTTCGGCGACCTGCTCCATACGGTCGGCCAGCTCGCCCTTACCGTCTTTGCGCAGCTTCTGCTCGAGCTCGACCTGGTGGTCGAAATGGTCCTCGATGGTGCGCTTGTTGGCGCTACCGACGATGATGATATCGGTGACGCCGGCAGCGACTGCCTCTTCCACGACATACTGGATGATCGGCTTGTCGATGATCGGCAGCATCTCCTTCGGCATGGCCTTGGTCATAGGGAGGAACCGGGTGCCGAGCCCGGCGGCCGCGATAACTGCTTTTGTAACTTTTTTACCCAATTTTTTTATCTCCTATATCAAAAATAAGAAACCGCCTCCATCCCATGCGGAGGCAGGATTGCTGGTATTTTACCACCGCTTAGAGCTGGGCGGCAAAGAGGCTGGCGGCGCTTTCGGCCAAGCGGTCAAAACGGCTCCGCGCCGCCCAATCTTCCGGCGTGATGAGAATCGAGTGTTCCAGATCGGCTATGAACTGTTCGTCGAGCTGGTCGACCAGCTTGTTATTGGAGACCGAGACATTGAGTTCATCGTTGAGGACGAGGGAGCGCGGGTCAATGTTGGTCGAGCCGATGGTGGCCCAGGTATTGTCGGCGGTCATAACCTTGGAGTGGTGCAGTGTCGGCTGGTACTCGTAGATCTTCACGCCGGCATCGAGGAGGCTCTGGTAGAAGGCCCGGCCGGCGGCGCGGGTGATGCGGTGGTTGGTCTTGGGGCCATTGGTAAGTATGCGCACGTCAACCTTGCGGACGGCGGCGGCCGAGAGCATCGAGATGACGTCGGGGCTGGGCACGAAGTAGGCACTGGAGATCCAGAGCCGCCGGGTGGCCGCAGCACAAATGGCTGTCACCAGTAGTTCAGCCTGAGTGGGACGGGTACCGGCTGTGGAGATGGTGGTGTGGACATCGATGTTGCCAGCTTTGGGGGCGGGATCCACGGGACCCAGCCTGTCCCCCACTGACTCATACCAGCTATCGGCAAAGCCCGCGTGCATGTCGGCGACGGCTGGGCCTTCGACCCGGCAATGGGTCTCACGCCACTGGATCCATTCATCGGCGATACCGACACCACCGGTAAAACCGATGCGGGCGTCGACGATCAAGAGCTTGCGGTGAGTGCGGTGGTTGAATCGGCTGAGGTACTTCCAGCGGCCGGGACGGAACCAGCCAACTTGGACGCCGGCCTTCTCCAGTTCCCAGATGGTGCGCGCGCTGATGGAGGCTCCGCCGACGGCGTCGACCAGCAGCCGGACCTTAACGCCGGCCTTGGCCCGGTCGATGAGGGCGGTGGCAAACTCGGAAGCCACGCGGCTGCGCCAGAAGACGAAACTCAGAAACTCGATCGAGTGCTCGGCCCGACGGACGTCTTCGAGCATGGCCGGGAAGATCTGCTCACCGTCCTTGAGAATGGTGAAGCTATTGCCGGGCCGGTGGCGGGAGCCTGTGGCCGCCTCAACTGCGCTTTTGATCGACTTGTCGGAAGCGGCTAGCATGTTGCCAGCACGGGCTGTCCGCGAATGAGGGTGCGCATCCATTCCGCGGTTTCGTTGAAGCTTTGGAGCATGGTGTTGTAGTGAGTGGCGGTTGGATAGACCTTGTACATGACCGGGCCTTGGCTCGAGGAGCAGAGTTCGGGCAGTATTTTTGTTTGCTGGGCGGCCAGAACGACGTTATCGAGCGCGCCCTGGTTGATACGCTTGGCGCTGGTAGTACTGACGGAACCGACGGCGTTACGGTCCAGGTCGGCCACCAGGCGGAGGTACTGTTCGGGGAGCTTGTTTTCCTTGATAGCGCTGAGGAATTCGGGCGTGTAGACGCCTTCGGGAGATCGGCCCCAGAACGGGATATTGGTGTCGATGCAGTGCGCGGGGACGTCCTGAGCCAGGGTAGCCTCCCATTTGGGCAGGAGGATGGGGCCGTATTCGTTCTTGTAGTAGTCGCGATAACTAAACATGACATACGGGCCGAACCACTGGATGTTTGCGCCGTGGGCCACGTCGGTGAGGGTCTCCTTGACGCTCATGACCGGCCCGAATCCGATGACGCCTTTGGGTTTGACGTCGGGAGCGTACTTGGCCGCGATCTTGTCGGCCCAGAAGGCGGCGTGGCCACCCTGTGAGTAGCCGCCCAGGAAGACGTTGTCGGTGAGGCGGCCGCGGGTCTCGGGCAGGTTTCTGATAGCCCTGATGGCATCGAGCGCAGCCCGGCCTTCGAGTTCACCGACCATGTAGTGGTGGATGCGGCTGGAGTCGCGGTGGCCCTCGTAGTCCGTCACGACTGAGGCGAAACCGTGGGCGGCATACATGGCCATGTGCGAATCGTAGTTGGCCCAGTTGGCGACTTTGGGCTGCTCGAGGCTGGGCGAGCAGATGTCGCCGATGCCGGTGGTGCCCGTGGTGAAGCCGAAGACGGGCAGATTGGTACGGGGTGAGTCGGGCAGGAAGGCCCGGGCGTAGAGAACGATCTGTTCACCGCCAGGCAGTTCGGTGCGGTAGCGGAAAGTAATCTTAGTGACAGGTGTGGTGATGCCGGCGGCTGCACCACCATAGTTTTCTTTGGCCAAGGCTCTGGTCTCTTGCAGCGTGTAGGGCCGGAAGTTCTCTTCGGCCACGATATCGCCCGGCTTGGGTGGGCCGGCTACGACACCGAGGGGGTTGAGGGGAGAGCCGTTGCGGCCGCCGTCAGAGCCGATCCACCACCAGGCGAGCCCGGTAAGCGCTACGAGAGCCAGAAAGAGCCACCTTCCCCAGCGGCGACGCGGTCGGAAACGTTGATTATGAACATAAGAGCGCACTGAGATCATGCGACGCTTCATGCCTTCACTTTAAACGTAAGTATATCCATTTTGACCCCATAGACCATAGTATTGCGCACCCACTTGAAGCCTTGGCGCTCGTAGTAGCGGCGATGGTCATGGGTAGCAATGGCTATTTCAGATGCGCCCTTGGAGCCCAGAACCTTGAGCATGCGTGACAGGAGGCTGAGGCCGATGTTGGCGCCGCGATGATCGGGCTCGACGTAGAGCCAGTAGACCTGGGCCGGCCCGATGGCGGGCTTGGCGCCGATGGCGTAGCCAATGATGCGCTGGTCCTGTTTGGCGACCAGAAGGACACGCCGGGGGTCGACCTTGGCGAGGCTGAGGCGCACGAGCGAATGGTCCTTGATGACGCGGTTGCGAACGTGCTCGGGGAAGTACTGGAAATGGTTGTGAACAGCGTTCACGAAGAGGCGGTTGAGGGCTGGCAGAGACAGAACCGACGCCTCGGTAATTCTTATGTTTGTCATATGGTATCAGTGTACCAAATCTGGTTCAGTTGGTCGCTGGGGATGGGTGCGACTAACTAGGTCGCAGACACTACGCCCGTTTCGGCATCAACTACTACCTGCTGCCCTTCTTTGAGCTTGCTCGTAGCGTCCTGGGTAGCGGTGATACACGGCTTGCCCAATTCGCGGGCGACGATGGCGGCGTGGCTGAGGATCCCGCCCAGGTCTGTGACGATGGCGGCCGCTTGCTGCATGAGCGGGAGGTAATCGGGCGTCGTCATGCGGCAGACCAGGATGTCGCCGGGCTCGAGTTGGGCTGATTCCAGGTCGTCGGGCATGACAATCCGCACGCGGCCGGTGGCCTTGCCCGGGCTGCCAACCTGGCCGCGTACCAGGGCCGGTTGCAAGCTCGGTTTAGGCTCGGCAAAACCCTGGTAGAGATCGCCGAGGATGCGGTTGTAGTCGATGAACCAGGTGCCAAAGTCCTTGGAGTTGGTGGTCTCGAAGTAACCGGCCAGGTAGTTATGGCTGAATTTGGCATCGAGTTTGGATGTCAGGTCGGCTTGGACCGCCTTATCCGTGACGCGCAAAAGTTCGACGGTTTCTTTGAGGTAGACTTCGGCATCGGCGTTCAAGGGATTCAGGGTCCATTCGGAGAAGTCGTAGCTGAACGCGACAGGCTCTTCCCCTGCTTCATATAGACCCTGTGTGAGCTTGTTGTGCGAGCCATGGAGAATTTCTCCGAAGATACCCTGGTCGTTGACGACGAAGATGGTCGACCAACGGTTGTCGTCAGTGTGAGGCACGAAGTCGACGCGGTACTTGGCGGGATCGATGTCCTGGTTAGCAAACCACTTCAGGGCTTCGCGAATGGAATGTCCGCGCATGCGTAGCTTGGGCAAAGTGGGGTCGGAAGGGATGAGGCGGATAGCGCAGAGTTCTTCACCGTGTTGGTCCAAGAACTTTTGGAACTCGGGACCCGCTGCGGCCACAACTGTGGCCGGAAACTGGTGCGGCTCGTCGAAGGGCAGGCCGATGGCGCGGTTAAGCACCTTGAGACGCTCACGCTTTTCATTATCCTCGGCACGCATGGCGGTGGCCTCGGCGTGACCCATGTTTTCGAGCCACTCGGTCAATGAAATCTGCTTCTTGTAAAACTCGACGTGATCAGTGGCCATGGTTGCTCCTTAGATAGTGGTGATGGGACGGGCTTGGACGATATAGAGGCGCGCGCCGGCATAGGCAAATTCGATATCGAGCGGATAGCCGAACGAGCGCTCGAGCTGTGTAGAGAGCTTGGCTAACTCCCGGCATTGTTCATGCGACAGAGCAGGGCGGTCTTGGTCTGCGGTATCGACTGGTTGCTCGACGACGCCTCCGGGCGAGCCGACGAGGCGGGTGAGTTTGAGGCTAATGGTCTGAGTGATGTCGCCGGAGGACTTGTCGAAGACGTAGTTGTCGGGCGTGGCCAGACCTTGAACCAATTGCTCGCCTAAGCCAAAGACGGCTTCGATGACGACCTGGTCGGCCTTGGTGACAGGATTGACCGTGAAGAGCACGCCGGCGACGTCACTCGCGACCATGGCCTGTACTACGACCGCGACAGCCATGCCCTGGCTGGAGGCGTCGTAGGCTTTGGCCCGCGCCGAAGTGCCCGAGAGCCGGCATTCAGCGACGCGCTCCAGAAGCTGGTCGCGAGACACATAGAGGTAGCTCTCGAACTGGCCGGCCCACGACTGACTGCCGGCGTCTTCACCGGCGGCCGATGAGCGGACGGCGACATACTTGGCGCCGAGTTTGTCGAAGGCTTTGAGTACGGCGGCTTCGTCGAGCGGTCCGGGCGGTATCACAAAGCCCGGCGGGACCGGCGCGCCGAAGGCAATGAGGCGGCCCAGAGCATGCGCCTTGCCGCCCACGCGGGAGACAGGTTCTTTATGGCTGGTGTTAAGCGGAATAATCGGCATGTCCCGAGCATAGCGGGACCCGCGACTGGCAATCCAGTGAAGGGGTGTTCGGCAACCTAGAAGACGTCGTGGTAATAGTCTTCGTGCAGGTAGAACATCGGGATCTGGTCGAGCGGTGTCGTCGCCAGGCGTGCGAGCAGCTCGCCATACTGGGGGCTGCCGTAACTGGCTGATGACTCCACTGCAACGGCTTCGGGAATGGTGAGCCACTCGTGCTCACCAAATTCGTTGCGCGCTACAAGGCGGCCAGAGGCCGCGTCGCTGGCGCAGACGTGAAAGATGATATCGGAGTAGAGATGGCCTTCCGGATCGCGGTGGCGCTTGCGCAGCATGCCCAGGAGACGGAATGATGCGCTGAGGCCCGCCTCTTCGGTGAGGCGGCGTGAGGCGGCGTCGGTGGCCAGTTCGCCGCGGTAGAGTCCCCCGCCGATCATCCCCTGTTCACCCAGGAAGGGTTGGCGGGTGCGACGCTGGTAGAGCAGTCTGCCGTCTTGCATGACCAGGCAGAGCGAGGCGATCTTGAAGCGGTGGCTGGCGCCGGCCTGGTCAATGGGGTTCTGCTCAATAAGCTGCTCTTTGCCGGCGGTCGTCAGACGGTAGCGGTCGGCGGTTTTGGCGGCCAGACCGCCTTGGACCAGGTATTGGAGATGGTAGTTGAAGAGATCATTCTCTACGCCCTCCGGACGGATCGAAGCGTAACGCAGGCCATCGGGTGACTGGCGGAGGCGTTCCAGGATCTCATGCTGCACACGGTGCCGGGGCTGAATCATGGCCCCACTATAGCAAAGCGTTAGCCGCCGTTCTTCTCTTTGGCGAACCGCTTGTGGCGCGCTTCGGTGCGGCGGTCGGCTTCCCGCTTGGCGTGCTGATGCGTCTCCTGCATCTGCTGCTGCAGGTCGGAGACGTCGACGCCTTGCTTCTTGGCGATTCGCACCAGAGTCTCCATGATCAGGTCGACCTCTTTTTCGACCTGGATGTCGGTTTCGTAGTCGAGTTGGGCGCGAATCTCGGCCTTCTCGGATGAACGGTTCTGACTGATCAAGACAAAGGTTGAGAGGAAGATAGCTTCGAGCGAAACGACCATCGTGAGGAGGCCAAAGGGGAACTTATCGAAGGCGTATTCTGGTCCGAAGTAGCCGGTACCGGCCAGGATCCAGCTACCAAACCAAATGATGTGGAAGTAGACGAATGGCATGGTACCCGCGAGGGACGTAATGCCGTCGGCGAGGTAGTCTCCCAGATCGCGGAACTGCTTGTAGTATTGGTTAGGGTTGATAAGCGCCACGAAAGTGCCTTTGGTTATACCGGTATTATATATGAAGCATTAGCGTAATACGCGAGCCACGGCAGCTGAGGCCGCCACCAGCACTGCCAGGGAGAGCGCGGAGAGGACGAGCAGCCGGTACTGGTCAAGTTCGGTCTCATGAAGATTAGAGGCAGCTAGTACGTAACCGACGTTTCGGTCGTAGACCAGAGCAGCCGCCAAGCGCAGGCCACGGCGGGGCTCCCAGGTAAACGTGTGAGGACTGTGTTTTTTGGCATATTCAAAGGTACCGGCAGGAGGGTCGATGTCATTGCCTTGATACTTGGCGCCGGCTACCAGGAGCTTGCCATCCGTGTCATAGATACTGACGAACGGCTCGGTGCTGGAAGCGGCCTCGGCCTGCGTCTCGCCCACGATTGAGGCAGTGGATTGGCCGCCCTTGAGCGAGTCCATGCCATTCCCAGCCAACTGCAGCAAGGGGCGGTCGGCATTCTGACGGTTCTGCTGATGTTGCGCGGCATAGACCACACCGACCAGCAAGGTACTGCCGAGCGCTAATGCCAGCCACAGCCTGATGCGCTTGGGGATGTTGATCATGTGTCGCAAACCGCTTATGCCTCAAGCATACACCGCGCGAACCAAAAAGGCTCCCTCGCGGGAGCCTCCCTGGTGTTAACTCAAGAGTGAGTCGTCGGGGCGTCGGCCAAATGTCCGCCCCGGGAGACCGCTGCGACGGCGGTCCAGACGGCGGATGCTCCAACTAACGTGTAAACGATGCGGCTAAGCGCGCTGCCTTCGCCCAGGATGGCCGCGACCAGATCGAAATTGAAGAGT
>JAQZBT010000025.1 GCA_029237755.1 Candidatus Saccharimonadota bacterium | reverse complement strand
GGAGGAGGCAGCTACCGCTATCCAGTTGCAGCCCAACCGCGAAATTATCCAGGTATTCCCCCGGTCTTACTCAGTTGATAGCCAAGAGAACATCAAGGACCCGGTCGGCATGAACGGCGTCCGGCTGGAAGTCGAGTCTCATATTATTACCGGTTCGGTTCCTGCGATAAAGAATCTCGATCGCAGCATCCACCAGGCCGGCATCCTGGTCCAAGGGCAGGTGCTGGTGCCGTTGGCCGCAGCCCGAGCAGTCCTGACCAAGCGGCAGAAAGAGCTGGGGGTAGCACTGGTAGATATCGGCGGCGGAACCACCGGTGTGGCAGTGTACGAGGAAGGCGACATCCTGTACTCGAGCGTGATTCCGGTAGGCGCCGGACACATTACCAACGACTTGGCGATCGGTTTGAAGACCAGTATTGATACAGCCGAGAAGATTAAGCTCAAGTATGTGCGCGCACACACCAGTAAGGCCAACTTGAGCGAAAAAGTGCGCATCGAGGAGCTCGATAACGAAGACAACGTAGTCACGCGTAAGGAACTGCAGAAGATTGCCGGTGCACGGTTGGACGAGATATTCCAGCTGGTGCGGGCTGAGCTGCGCAAAGTCGGCAAGGATGTAATGCTGCCTGGTGGCGTTGTGCTGACCGGCGGCGGCGCCAAGATGCCCGGCATCGAGGAGCTGGCCAAGGATACACTGCAATTGCCGGCTGTCGTCGGTAAGCCGGACGGTTTTAGCGGTATTGTCGACCGGATCAGTGACCCGGCATTTTCAGCCCCGATCGGGCTGATGCTAGAGAATATGAGTCATGGGCAGGAAGCGGCTGCGCCGGGGGCTGGCATCGGACAGACCGTAGATCGCATTAAGCACGCTCTCCGAAACTTATTGCCCTAAAAACCCTTAAGTTGTGGAAAACTTTTATCCGGACGAAAAGTTCCGGATATTTTTTATGCTCTAAAAATGGCCTGAACACTCAAGTTATGAATGGCTTGTGAACGGTCATTAACGTACTTAATGCACAAATAATGTGCGCGTTGGCAAAGCCAAAAACAGCCTGAATAAGTAATTTGCATTAATTTGGCGGGTCGTTATATAGTCACGATGTACTCGTGAGTTGTTCAGACTGCGAGTCCTTGGTGGTAAGGAGTAACTATTCGAAATGGCCGAGATTCTTCCAGAGGTTGATACTTCAGCCCGAATCAAAGTTATAGGATGTGGCGGAGGCGGCGGCTCAGCCGTCAACCGCATGATCGAAGCCAGGCTGCAGGGTGTGGAGTTTGTAGTCATCAATACTGATGCGCAGGCTCTGTTGCACTCGAAAGCACCGCAAAAAATTCATATCGGCCGTGAGACTACTCGCGGTCTGGGCGCCGGCGCCGATCCCGAGGTGGGACGAAAGGCAGCCGAGGAGAGTGAAAAGGAGATTTACGAGGCCGTAAAGGGCGCCGACATGGTGTTTATCACCCTCGGTGAGGGTGGTGGCACCGGTACGGGCGCAGCACCGCTGATTGCAGCGGCAGCCCGTGAGGCGGGCGCGCTAGTAGTAGCGATTGTTACGAAACCTTTTACCTTTGAGGGTGAACGACGGCGCCGCAGTGCCGAGGCCGGCATAGTGGAGCTCAAAGATACGGTCGATACGTTGATTACTATTCCCAACGACCGTTTGCTGCAGATGATCGACCGCAAGACCAGCCTGGTGGACGCGTTTGGCATCGTTGACGAGGTACTGCAACAAGGTGTGCAGGGTATCTCGAACCTGATTACGATCCACGGCCTGATTAACCTCGACTTCGCCGACGTGAAGGCGATCATGGCGAATGCCGGATCGGCTCTGATGGGCATCGGCCGGGCGTCGGGTGACAACCGGGCGGTCGAGGCGGCCCGCCAGGCGATTGATTCGCCGCTACTAGAAACTAGTGTGGAAGGTGCGCGCGGCGTGCTCTTCAACATTACCGGCGGCAAGAATATGACCATGCACGAGATCGATGAGGCTGCGAAGACCATTACCGACGCCGTCGACCCCGACGCTAACATTATCTTCGGCGCTGTGTTGGATGGAAACATGGATGACGACCTGCAGATCACGGTGGTGGCGACAGGATTTGATGTCACTAAGAAGGCTACCCCGGTAGTGCGCGAACAACCGATACCAGTAAAGACACCCGAGCCGGAACCGATTGCTTACTCGCGTCCGGAACCTGAGCCCGAGCCGGAACCCGAACCGTATCTACCGCCCGTGATGCCTGCTCCGAGGCAGCCCTTTATCAATGAGCGTCCGCAGGCCGAACCCGAGCCGGAAGTCGTGCCGATTCAGATTCCGCACCAGGAGCCGGCACCGCCGCGGCGGTTTGCACCGTTGTCGTCGATCGAGCCTGAGGACAACGAGCCTGAGGAGCTGTTGAGTGAGCCCGAGCCGGTATATGAGGCGACGGTCGAGCAGACAACTACACGCGTGACGATTTCCGAAGCTGATACCAGCTTGCCACTGGATGATGACGACCTCGACGTCCCGGCGTTCATCCGCCGCAAAGTCGAGTAGTGGGTTATACTAAAAGGCAATGAAGGCCTATATCCTTTTCAACCGCAATACGCCGGAAGAGCGCGTCATGGAGCGCTTGGTGAAGCAATTGGTAGAGGCGGATGTCGACGCTGAGATGTTGGATGCGGATAGCCCGAGGGGCATCCAGTTTACTGAGAACTACGACATCCTGGCGCGGCCAGCGATAGTGGTGGTGCGCGACGATGGCTCGCCGCTGCAGGTCTGGCAGGAACAGACCCAATTTCCCTCGGTACAAGACCTGGCGTATCTGGCTCGACGATGATCACCGACACATTGCTGCTATTTGCCGAGCTGTTCGTCATGATCTTCAACTTCATGTTGATCGTGCGGGTAGTGATGAGCTATTTCGTGGACCCGGCCAACCGGTTGTACGGCTGGCTCGTGAGCTTGACCGAGCCGCTGCTGGCGCCGGTGCGTAAGGTGATACCGGCGACAGCGGGCATCGACCTGGCGCCGCTGGCAACGTTTTTCCTGCTGCAAGGCCTAATCTACCTGCTGCGATACTTGCTCGGCGTGCAAAGCTAGGGCATAATAGGTTTACAACCAGTCAAAGCGTTTGAGCGGCTATCAACCGCGAGCTGCGGGAAGAAATCCAAGCGAGAGTAGAACCCGACGTGTAACTGCAACGACAAGCAGCAACGAAGTGTCCATCTGGAAAGCAGGGTGGTACCGCCCGCGAGGGTCCCTGCCGTACGGATGGTTTTATTGTTGAGGAGCCTTTATGAAGAAAGCTGCGCCCGCCGATTTTCCCGCCTTCGAAGCCGAGATGCTCGAGGTATGGAACAAGGAAAAGACATTTGAGAAGAGCCTGGAGCTGAGGAAAGACGCGCCGAGGTTTAATTTCTATGACGGCCCGCCCTTTGCGAATGGATTGCCGCACTACGGCCACGTCGTGGCATTGACGCAGAAGGACTCGATCACTCGGTACAAGGTGATGCGCGGGTACTATGTGCCGCGGCGCAACGGCTGGGACACGCACGGACTGCCGGTGGAATATGAGGTCGAGAAGCAGCTCGGCATTACGGGAAAGCAGCAGATCATGGAATTTGGCGTTGAGAAGTTCAACGAGGCGGCTCGAGCCAGCGTATTCAAATATAAGGGCGAGTGGGAAGAGTTTATGACCCGGATCGGCCGGTGGGCTGACCAGGAGAACTCGTACGCTACGCTCGATGATAACTATATTGAGTCGGTCTGGTGGGTGACGAAGCAGTTGCACGAGAAGGGGCTGGTCTACCGGGGCTTCCGGTCGAATCCGTACTGCCCGCGCTGTGCGACGCCCTTGAGCAACTTTGAGGTTAACCAGAACTATAAGGACAACGTGCCCGACCCGAGTGTCTATGCGAAGTTCCCGGTGGTAGGGCAGGACGTGGCGCTCTTGGCGTGGACTACCACGCCGTGGACGCTGCCGGCCAATGCGGCCCTGGCGGTGGACGAGAAGGCGGAATATGCCACTGTAGAGCTCCAGGACGACGGAGACGCGTGGAAGAAGGGCGAGAAGCTGATCCTGGCCAAGGCGCGCTTGGGAGAGCTGGAGCTGCGTAAGGCGGAGTATAAGGTCGTGAAGACACAGTCCGGCAAGGAGCTGGTGGGCCTGAAGTACGAGCCGCTGTACACGCTCGTGGATGTGAGCGATAACGATGCCGTGCACCGGGTTTATGCCGATGAGTCGGTGAGCCTGGAAGACGGAACGGGTGTATTGCACGTGGCTCCTCGATACGGTGAGACAGACTTGGCACTGGGACAGCGGGTGGGATTGCCACTGATTGAGAGCGTGAACTCGTTTGGCAAGATGACTGAGCAGATGGGGGAGTTTGCCGGGCTGTTCTTCAAGCAGGCGGACCCGAAGATCATTGCGGATCTGGGCCAGAAGGGCCGGCTGTTTGCGGCTGAGACATTTGAGCACACCTACCCCTTCTGTTGGCGGTGCGAGACGCCGCTGCTCTACTTTGCGATGCCGAGCTGGTTTGTGCGGGTGAGCGAGATTCGGGAGAAGCTCGTTAAAAACAACGAGAAGATCAAGTGGGTGCCGGGGCACATCAAAGCTGGGCGGTTTGGTAACTGGCTGGCGGACGCGCGCGACTGGAACTTCAGCCGCAACCGCTTCTGGGGTGCGCCGCTGCCGATCTGGGAAAACGAGGATGGAGACATCCTGGTGGTCGGGTCGCTCGATGAGCTGCGCGAGTTGAGCGGCCACAAGCAGGAGTTTGACCTGCACCGGCCGGGGATCGATGAGGTTGTCATCGTGAAGGACGGCAAGACCTACAAGCGCGTCGAAGAGGTGTTTGACTGCTGGTTTGAGAGCGGATCGATGCCATACGCCCAAGACCATTACCCGTTTGAGGACAAAGAGGCGTTTGACGCGGCTTTTCCGGCCGACTTCATCTCCGAGGGTCTCGACCAGACGCGCGGTTGGTTCTATACGCTGCATGTGCTGGGCACGGCGCTGTTCGATAAGCCGGCCTTCAAGAACGTGAACGTCAACGGCATGGTGCTGGCGGCTGACGGCAAGAAGCTGAGCAAGCGGCTGCGTAACTATCCTGAGCCGTCCGAGATTTTCGGCACGACCGGTGCCGACAGCCTGCGCTTCTTCCTGATGTCGAGTCCGGTGGTGAGCGGTGAGGACGTGCGGTTTAGCTATGACGCGGTCAACGAGGTGCGGCGCAACGTCTTTATGACACTTTGGAATACATATAGCTTCTTTACGACCTACGCTGAGATCGATAAATGGGAACCGCCGAAGTCGCTGGCGGAGCCGAAGAGTGACAACCTGCTCGACCAATGGCTGATCGCAAGGCTGAACGAGACGATTGCCGAGATGACAAAGCAGGGCGACGATTATCAGATTGCCCGGGCGGTGCGGCCGCTCCGCGACCTGGTGGATGACTTGTCGAACTGGTACGTGCGGCGCTCACGCAGACGTTTCTGGAAGAGTGAGGACGATGGCGACAAGATGAGCGCCTATGGGACATTGCACTATACCCTGTGTAGAATTGCACAATTGCTGGCGCCATGGAGTCCGTTTGTATCTGATAAGTTGTGGCGCGAGCTGACGGATAGTATGGATGAAGCGAAGTCGGTACATCTGACCGACTGGCCCAAGGCCGGCAAGGTTGACGGCGAAGTGCTCGACCAGATGGCGATGGCGCGAAACATAGTCAACCAAGCCCTGGCGCAGCGAGCGGAAGAGAAGATCAAGGTGCGGCAGCCGTTGGCGAGCCTGACGGTCTTGACCGGCGAGCGCCTCGACCACGAGTACCTGCAGATTCTCGCTGAAGAGGTCAACGTGAAGCGCGTAGATAAGAAGCCGAAGAAGATTGCCGGGTACGAACTCGAGCTCGACACCAAGGTAACGCCGGAGCTGAAGGCCGAAGGCACGATGCGCGATGTCGTGCGGTTGGTGCAAAACGCGCGTAAAGAGGCGGACCTGCAGGTAGATGACCGGATAGAGCTGGTGCTGCAAACCGACGACCAGGAATTGGTAGCGGCCGTGAAGCGGTTCGAAGACGAGATCAAGACAGAGACGCTCGCGGTGAAGCTAACGCACGAGGGCGCCGATGACGGGGTGCCGGCGAAGGTAAATGGCGCGAAGCTCTACGTAAAGGTGAAGAAGGCCTAAAAAGTCGGGCGGCCCTCGCACTCTCCTGTGGGGATGGAGAATCCGAGGGCCGCGGCGGTACTAGACCGCTGGTTGGTGGAGGGGCTGCGGTTGGCGCAAGTTGATCTTGGCGACACGGACGTAGCGAAGTTCTTCGCGGGCGCGAATGTAGCCGTCGTGAGTCGTGAACGTCCGCCAAACCAGGTTCCAGGACGGATCGGTGCGACCCTTGAAGTCGACAATCGCGAAACGCACTCGGCCCCTGAGGGTCTGCACGCCGACGATGTAGTAGTCGATCTCACCGTGTTGGTCGAGAATGGCGGAGTAGCCGATGCGGGCGAGGTCGGTGCCCGGGATCTCGCGCAGATGATGGGGTGTCCAGCTCACGCCGCGCCACGGCTGCCATGGGTGCAGGATCCGGCGCAAGTCGCGCGCGTCCTTGTTCATGCGTAGCTCCTTCGAGTCGAGGTTCGGCCATCTGCCCGGATAGGGCATCCGGAATGGTAGCTGTGATAATGCACTCACAAGATAGGATTGTCAAGTTTGAGGGTGGGCTAAAAAGCTCGGCGGCCCTCGAAATCGAGGGCCGCGGGGGCGGAGGTGCGGCATCACGCCGCTAGATGAAAGGACTTCGGCTGGCGCTCCGAATGCTTCGGGATGCGCTGAAGGCGCAGTAGCCAACGGGCGTGCAAGTAGCCTGCGCGGCCACTGAACGACCCCCAGACGGGCTTCCAGGGCGGAACCTTGTCCTTATCCCGACTATCCACGAGGGCGAATCGCAGCATGCCCGTGCGGCTCTTCGCCACCAGGATGTAATAGTCGAGCTCGTGGTGATCGTTCAGGATGGCGGCCCAGCCGACCAGCTTGAGGGCAACCGGCGGATTCTTCCTTTCGGGATTAACCCGCTGGGGCTTCTCGAGCGTTGTACACCTGACGGTGCGCCAGGGCCGCCAGGGGTATATCAGTTTGCGCAGGCCCTGCGCAACGGTTTTGGTGCGCATGTTGCAGCTCCTTCGTACGTGTGAGGTCCGGCCATAACCGGAATGTGATCCGGGATGGTCGATGTGATGATGACGTAAATACGGAGGGGCGGTCAAGCTCGGCAGGGTGCAAAACGGTTGGCTGATTAGATATGATGGGGGAGTAACTTTTGAGGGCGCGTGTTTCGGTCGCGTTTCTGGAAAAACTTCGACTGGATACTGTTTGGAGCTATTGTGGCTCTGGTGGCTTTGGGGCTCTTGGTAATCTGGGCTACGACCTTCAAGGCGACTCAAGTGAGTGGTACGACCGACGTCTGGCAGCAGGGACTTTTCGCGCTTACCGGGTTGGTGGCGTTTTTCTTTGCTGCGCGGACGGATTACCGGACGTGGGGGAAGCTGACGACCTGGCTGTACGGGTTGATGATCGTGCTGCTGTTGTGGGTGGCGCTATTTTCGAAGGCAGTACTGGGCGCGCAGCGCTGGATCGATTTTGGCGTGTTCCAGTTTCAGCCGTCGGAGCTGGCGAAAGTGGTGCTGATCATTGTGTTGGCGAAGTTTTTTGCGGTCAACTACGAGAAGTTGGAGAAGCCGAAGTACCTGTTGATGTCCTTATTGATATTGGGCGTGCCGATGGCGCTGGTGATGCGGCAGCCGGACCTGGGTACGGCGTTGGTGATGGGTTTTATATGGCTGTGTATGGCGCTGGTGTCGAGGATCCGCAAGCTGCACCTGTTGATACTGGGCGGATTGGGTTTGGCGGCGCTGCCGATTGCGATCAGTCACCTCAAGCCATTCCAACGGGCGCGGCTGGAGACTTTCATCAATCCGACTTCGGATCCGCTGCATACCGGATATAACGCGGTGCAGTCGACGATTACGGTGGGGTCAGGGCAGATATTTGGCCGGGGACTGGGCGCCGGGTCGCAGAGTCAGCTAAACTTCTTGCCGTCACTGGCGCAGCATACAGACTTTATCTTTGCGGTGCTGAGCGAAAAGATGGGATTTGTGGGCGGTGTGCTACTGATCGGGCTGTTTGGTGTGCTGATCTACCGGGGTATTCATATCGCTTACACGACGCAGGACCGGTTTGGCATGTTCATCGCGACCGGAATAGTAGCGATGATCCTGTTCCACGTGTTTATCAACGTGGGCATGAACATGGCGATAGCGCCCGTGACCGGTATTCCGCTGCCGTATGTCAGCTATGGCGGGACGGGCCTGATCGTGATGATGTTCGCGGCCGGGATCCTGATGAGCGTGGCTATACGGCGCAAAAAGTTGCAGTTCGAGGGATAAGAGCGGGGTGACACCCGGCGGCTCGTGACCGCCGGGCGCCAGATGCCGGTCGCTGGTCATTCAGCGAGGTCGGCTGTGTAGTTGAGGAACTGGTCCACTGCGACGCCGAGGCAAGCGGCGGGGACTAGCTCCACATTGGCGGTGAGGCCCAGCAACGAGGTTTGCTCGTTCCAGCGGGGCATGAACTCCTCATCGTGGAAGGTCATGGCAACATGCTCGTCATGCCAGACGTTGATGACTATGACCTGGTCATCGTCGAAGTAGGCAAGGTGGACGGCCAGGCCGGCGGGCGGATCGCCCGGTATCAGCTGCCCCATGGTATCGACGTAGGTCTGGGGTGTGCCATCGAGCATCGGCCAGATTTGAACTTCGGCGTAAGCCAGGTCGGGGCTATAGGTGCCCAGTCTGGGGTGAGCGATGACTCTCAGCAGGGGGTCGAGGTTGGGAAGCTCGATGACCTGAGAGAATGCTTCCTCGTTGAGAATGCTCAGAAGGCCTGAGGTCATGGCATTCATACCGATGGCGGCGTCTTCGTAGACTTCGCAGATCAGGAGGGCGCCGGATGGGATGTTCACGGTGCGGGTGACGAGGCTGGACAGGAGCTGGATCCCGACCGACAGGTGCTCGTGTTCGCGGGTGCCGGTATTGAACGGCGGGTCCGTGGTGCCGTACTCGAGGCCGCGGGCGAAGTTGTAGGCCTCGGGGGCGGAGCTGAGGGCGAATGGGACGGCGGCGACCGGCATGCTGAAGGGTACTTCCAGAAACTCCATGGTGGACTCCTCGGGCGGAGCGGATGGGACAGTCACGGTGTAGCTGAACAGAATGGCTTTGGCAATGGCCAGGATGCCAACGGAGCGACTAGGTGCATTTACAATGGGGGTGATATCTGGTATTATCGGCAAGTTACGCTAATTTAACGAAAGCACGCCTGCTAGACCCAGGCATGAAAGGGGCTTTGTAACAATGCAAGCAGTGATCGCTTCCGGTGGGAAGCAGTATCTCGTAGAGAAAGACCAGACGCTCGAGCTCGAGCTGCTGGGTGACGCCAAGAAGATCGATTTTGACGTCCTGTTGCTCATCGACGGCGACAAGGTGTCCGTGGGCGCTCCCCACGTGTCGGGCGTCAAAGTCGCGGCTGAGGTCGTGGAAGAGGTGAAGGGCGACAAGATCAAGGTCTTGAAGTTTAAGCCCAAGAAGCGCATCAAGCGCCTGACCGGCCATCGCCAGCACTATTCGCAGGTGAAGATCACCAAGATCGGCTAATCCGCACTAAAAAAGGCCCCTGACGGGGCCTTTTTTAGTGGAGGCTACTGGATGGTGACGCCGTTGGTGGCGTCACCGTTAATCTTGACAGTCGTACCTGAGAACCGGTAGAGCGGGGTGGCGGTGTTGGGGTCTTGGCCCTGAGAGAAGATCTTCAGGACGAAAGTGTCGCCGGTCGTACCGTTGTCGGTGGCGTCGACGCGGTAGGTGTAGGTGTCGGGGAGCAAGACGCCGTCACGGGTGATGCGGCCGGAGCCTTGGAAGGTCGCGGTGAGGTTCGGCAGTACGAGCCAGTTGGTCTCGGTGCTGGCGAACTCGAAGCAGTCGATGCCGGTGTCGGTGCACTTGTCACCTGCGTTGCCTTTGTTGTCCCAGCCCAGGACCAGCTGCTTCTTGCCGGGCGTTTGGACGATGTTGCCGGCTGCGTCGTATTTGATCGAGAAGTCGAAGCTGGCTTTGTGTCCCGTGGCCGCGAAGGGCAGGATGCTCGAGGCGTCAGGGGTAATGAAGTTGTTACCGTTGGAGATTACGTATGGGCCGTTGGGGTCGTAGACGACCAGGTATTCGTAGGTGAGGTCGCTCCAGTTGCCGG
>JAQZBT010000024.1 GCA_029237755.1 Candidatus Saccharimonadota bacterium | reverse complement strand
GAGGCGGTTGAGCACGAGCGTAGCCAGAGCCTCACCCTCGACATCCTCAGCGATGATCACCAACTCCTTCTTGCCGCCCTGGGCAATCTTCTCGAGCAGCGGCAGAATGTCTTGAATGCTGGAGATCTTCTTGTCAGTAACCAGGATCAGAGGCTTGTCGTAGGTGGCCTCCATGCGAGCCGGGTCGGTCACCATGTAGGCGCTGACGTAGCCGCGGTCGATCTTGAAGCCTTCTACGATCTCTTTCACCATGCCGACGGTCTCGGACTTCTCGACCGTCACGGTCCCGTCCTCACCGACTGCTTCGATCACATCGGCAATCAGCTCGCCGATCTCGGCATCACCGGCACTCACGGTCGCGACCTGCGCCACTTTGGCCTTGTCGCCGGCAATCTTCTCGGTCACGCCGCCAACCGCCTCGAGCACGATGCCGGAAGCCTGGTCGAGGCCCTTCTTCAGGTCCATGGGGTTGTGGCCGGCGGCAATCAGCTTGTTGGCCTCGTTGAGGATGTGATAGGTCAGCACGGTTGCTGTCGTAGTACCGTCACCCACGACGTCGTTGGTCTTAGAAGCGGCCTGCTTCACCAACTCGGCACCGACGCTACGGCCGAGAGTCTCGTCGTTGCGGTTCTCGATATCGACAGCCTTGGCCACGGTCACACCGTCATGGGTGACAGTCGGACCGCCGTAGCTCTTACTTACCACGACGTTGCGGCCCTTCGGGCCCATTGTTACCTTGACTGCTTCGTAGAGCTCACGCGCACCGGCCAGCACGCGGGCGCGAGCGTCGTCATCGTAAAAAATTTTCTTTGCCATATATCAGTAATTCTCCTTCTTGCATTCAAAGGTAGAGGAAGGATGCAATGCGAGGCAGAGCGAAGCCCGGAGCGAGCCGTACTGAGACGTACGGTAAGCGAGGACTGCAGACTCTAAGGACGCAGTGCGCCTTCCCTCTACCCTTTGACCACGGCGAGGACGTCTTCCTCTTTGATGATTAAAAGTTCGTCTGCACCCTCTTTGAAACGGTTCGGGCCGTACTCGGTGTGAACGACCTTATCTCCGGCCTTCACTTCCTTAACGTCCTTACCAACGGCGAGCACCTTGGCCACGTTGGTCTTCTCCTTCGCCTGGTCGGGCAACAGGATTCCAGCGGGGCTTACATTCTCGGGCTCGACCGGCTTGGCAACAATACGGTCAGCTAGCGGTTGTAGCGCCATGCTTAAAGCTCCTTATTTTAAATCCAACATCACTTAGCAGGTACTACTTTAGCACTCGTAACAACCGAGTGCCAAGTAGGTCATGCCCAAGCGTAGCGTTATGTCTTTTTGAGGTCAGTATCCTTACCCAAAGCAAAACCCGGGCGTTATGTCCGGGCTGGTTTGTATTTAGTTTTGATATTCCTCCACTCACCCTCGCTGGAATTGCTGAAAACGATAAGCCTTATCCGACATAGCGTCAATGGCTTTACTAAGCCTAACTGCTTATGTTAAATCGACGGCTCTATCGAGTGGGAAAGTTGACAAGAATAGGGATTTAACGTATGGTTACTAGTCAAAATTATGTTTACATCAGCTTCCAAGCCCGCGCTCACAAAAAGCCAACGACTCGCCTTCTGGTGCATCCTCTCCGTTGCCATGCTTTTGGTCATCATTTTTGGCTCGTGGTGGTTCCATCCCGAGCGCGTTCCGCAAAACTTTGCGGGCTGGTTTCATCTGGGCGACTACCTGCTCTACCTGTTGCTGACCTACATCGTCTGGCACCAGATTGCCATGGATCTGCTGACCTGGAGCATTTCGGCCAAAGTGAAAAAGGAAGAGACTCCTGAACCACAACCCGGGCTGCGCGTCGCCTTCATCACCACCTTCGTTCCCGGCAAGGAGCCTCTGGCTATGCTGGAGAAGACTCTGACCGGCATGCTGAAGGCCGACTACCCCCACGACACCTGGCTCCTTGATGAGGGCAACGACCCCGGTGCCCGCGCCGTATGTGAACGACTGGGCGTCAAGCACTTCAGCCGGGCCGGTCGATCCATGTACAACACCGACGAAGGCCGCTTCGCCGCCAAGACCAAGGGCGGCAACCACAACTCCTGGTATCACACCTTTGGCCAGCATTACGACTTCGTGGCCCAGATCGACACGGACTTTATCCCTCACCGCAACTTCCTCACCTGCACGTTGGGCCACTTCAGGGACCCGTCCATTGCGTTCGTCGGCACGCCTCAGGTCTACGGCAACCTCAGCGACTCTATCGTCTCCAAAGGCGCCGCCCAACAGACCTACAGTTTCTACGGCCCTATCTTGCGCGGCTTTTCCGGCCACAAGTCGACCCTGCTCATCGGCGCCAACCACGTCGTCCGCGTATCGGCGATGGGCAGCATCGGGTACTATCGCGCGCACCTGACCGAAGATCTGCTTACCAGTATGGTGCTTCACTCTCACAAGTGGAAAAGTGTTTATGTACCCGAGATTCTGGCCAGGGGCGAGGGTCCTTCTACTTGGGACGCGTTCTTCAACCAGCAGATGCGCTGGGCCTTTGGCTGCATCGACATCTTGTTTAAGGAAAGCCGCAAGCTCCTGCGGAAAATGAACCGGTCACAGGCCATCCACTATTTCCTGCTGCAACAGCACTATTTCAACGGCCTGGCACTGGCCATCGCCAACGTGCTACTGACCCTCTATTTCGTGTTTGGAATCAGCTCAATCGCCATGGCCTTTGAATCGCTGCTGATCCTGTATTTGCCGCTGATCCTGTGGCAGCTGTTCTTCTCTGTCTGGCTGCAGCGGCTAAACATCGACCCTAAGTTAGAGCGAGGCCTCCTGCTGCCGGGCAAGTTCGTCACCCTCGCTGCCTGGCCAATCTACTTCCTGGCATTTGTCGGAGTGCTCCGGGGTAAGCGCATGACGTTCAAGGTCACGCCTAAGGGGCTAAGCCGGCCCTATCTCACTCCGTTCTCGAACTTCCTGCCGCACGCAGTTATCGGAACCATAACGGCGGCCGACATCGCGATCTCCTTCGTGACAGGCCACCAGGCTCCTATGATGATTGCCTGGGCAGTTCTCAACTCGCTCCTGATGTACTCAGTGATTGCCACGGCTGCTTGGCACCGCTTGCAGCACTACGTGTCGAATCTCTCCTTCAGGCGATCCGCGCGCTCTTCGGCGCCGGCTCAGGCTAGTTAAGCCTCGGCTTCGGCCGTCACCGCCTGCTCGATACGGCGGAAGATACCATCCGGCTCGGCTATCGCTTGCGCCACGATCGCATCCGCCCGTTCCTGAGAATTAGCCACACTGTAGATACGAAGCTGCGGCGCGTTGCCCGAGGGGCGTAGATGAGCTATATCTCCGTTGTTGAAGTAGATCCGGACACCATCGAGCGTGTTGACCGAGCTCACCTTCCCAAAACCATGGTCAGAGTTGAAGTAACCTTCGAGCTCACCTTTCACCAGATCGTCATCCTTGGCAAAGCGCTTCACCAGCTGCTTGGACACCTCGACCGGGAAATCATCGATCAGGCCGGCCTGTGTATACCGGCGCGGTAGCGCCGCGAATAATTCCGAAACTTTGAGTAGCTTATCTGACGCCGCGAGCAGCGCGATCAGAATAGGCAGAAATGCATCGCGCGTGGGCAGTGCCGGCAGTACCTGGCCCTTGATCTCGATGTCGCCGCCCGTCAGGAACCCGCCATTGACCTCCCAGCCTACGACCCGCTGTTTGCCCGACTCGATAGCCTTGTTCATGGCTGTGATCACGTAAGGTGAGCCAATCCGGGTGTGCTCCCAGGGCACGCCCTTATCTGTCAGATGCTGGTCGACAGCGTCATTGGTGCTCACCGGATAGGCGGCGGCGTCGGCTCCGAGCCACTCGGCCACGACCATGCCCAGCACATCGCCCCGGTGAAACTCACCGAGCTCATCGATCACGAACGGGCGGTCGCTGTCGCCGTCGGTCGAAACGATGGCAAAGGCCTTCGGGTGCTCAGATGACAACTGATGGAAGTACTCGGCATCATCCGGCTTCACGTTCTCGGAATCGATAGGCACAAACACATCAGAACGGCCAACCGGCACGACTTCAGCCCCCAGTGCCTCAAAGATCTCAACTATCAGATCGCGTCCCACTGCCGAATGTTGGTACAGCACAATCTGGCGGTCAGATAGTGCCTTGGGCCCGAAAACCTGGGCGTACCGCTCCAGATAGTCAGATCTGGCAGCCTTTTTCTCGGCCGGCAGCTCCGTTGTCTCCAGGAGTGCCCCTTCAGGCGTAAACAACTTCAGTCCAGCCTGTCCGTACAGATCGGCCCTCACCTTGGCCACGGCGGACTTGATGGCGACCTCGTCCTCCTTCATCACCTCGGCTCCCGGCTTGTAGAACTTGATACCGTTGCGGTCGGCGGGGATGTGACTGCCCGTGACCATGATGGCCGGCCCGCCATGGCGCAGGGCGTAGTTGGCGATGGCCGGTGTCGGAATCAGACCCAGATACTCGACGCGCCGGCCGGCCTCGTGAATCGCCGCTGCCACGGCCGCCAGGATGCGCGGCGTGCTGTCACGCAGGTCGCCAGCCAGATAGACCGGGTCCTCGGCACGCTCACCCGGCAGCGTCTCGACGAAGCGCAGAAAGCCCAGGGTGTTGATGTAGCATTCCAGGTCGGTCATATCTGTCACCAAACCGCGCAGTCCGGATGTGCCGAACGCCAGCTCAGCCGGCTCGTAAGTTAGCTTCTCCCTCAGACCAGCCAAACGCTATCCCCCTATCAGTTGTGTCAGTTCTGCCAGGCGGTGCTCGAGCGTAGCCTGGTCCTTCGCTTCAACGTTCAGGCGTACTACCGGCTCGGTATTGCTGGCCCGGATGTTGAACCACCAGTCACCGTAGCTTACGGTCAGCCCGTCGAGCTCGTCCTGCTCGCCGTCCTGGTATTTCTCACGTACCCGATCAAAAGCGCCCTGCTTGTCCTCGACCTCAAAGTTGGTCTCGTGCGCCGTGGCGTAGGCTTGGCCAAATTCGCTCACCAGCTCGCTCAACTTCTTGCCTGATTTGGCCAGGATGTTGACTACGCTCATCACCGCGATGATGCCCGAGTCGCTGAAGTAGGCGTCGCGGAAGTAGTAGTGGCCGCTCGCCTCGATACCGAGGACGGCATCCTCGTTGCGCATGATGGTCTTAATCGCGTCGTTGCCCACCTTGGAGCGCAGGTATGTGCCGCCGTTGGCCTCGATCGTGTCCTTCACGACGTGGCTGACGCGCAGGTCGACCACTATCTTGGCTCCGGGGTTATCGGCCAGGAACTGCTTACTCAGCATGGCTCCGATGATGTGCTCAGGCAGCGGATTACCCTCGTCGTCTACCAGGCCGCCGCGGTCGCCGTCGCCGTCGAAAGCCAGACCGAAGTCGAGCTTGTTCTTCTTGATCGTGGCGCACAGATCAGCCAGGGTCTCGACCAGATGGGGGTTGGCGACGTGGTTCGGGAATGTCCCGTCGAGCTCAAAGTACATCTGCTCGACCTCAAACGGCAGTCTCTCTTGCAGAGCCGGGAAGATCGCTCCGCCCATGCCGTTGCCTGCGTCGACGGCGATCCGCCACTTGGGCAGCGCCTCGACATCTAGGAATTCAACGATCTTATCGACCCACTCCTTGGTGATCGAGCGCTCGGTCACCTTCCCGGCGGTTTCGGCGGCCGGCTTGTAGCCGTCGCTCTTCACGATCTCCTTGATGTCCATGAGCCCGTTTTGAGCGCCCATCGGTACGCTACCGCGGCCAATCAGCTTGATCCCGTTGTACTTGCCGGGGTTGTGGCTGGCCGTGACCATGACGCCGCCGGCTACCTCGTCGGCAAACCGTCCGGCTCCGAAGTAGACCATATCTGTAGTTACCAGCCCGATGTCCCAAACGTCCCGGCCCTGCTTGGTCAGACCCTCGATCACGGCCTTGGCCAGATCGTTTGAGTCCACCCGCATGTCACGTCCGACGATTACCGGTCCGCTATCTGGCAGGAAGTCTGCCACGGCCCGCCCTACGGCGTGCGCCAGCTCGTTGGTGAGCTCCTCACCTGATATACCTCGGATGTCATACGCTTTGAAGATTGATTCGGTAAAGTTCATGGAGATATCTTATCACCGCCCTTCGGGGCGAAGCGATTTGTGGCATAATAGCCACCTATGACAGCCATCGCCATCTCCGCTATCGCCGGCTCCTTCACCGAGGAGGCCGCCCGGCGCTATCTGAAAGACGCCAAGCAAGCAGCGGACTTCGTCTACGTCGGTACGGCGCAAGGGGCTTTTAAGATAGTGGCCGAGGGCCGTTCCGAGCTCGGCATCGTCCCGATCCGCAACTCCAACGCCGGCTTCGTGATCGAGAACCTACGGGCTTCGGCCGACTACACATACAAGATCGTGCACATCTTCTCCATGCCCATCCGGCAAAACCTGCTGGTGCTGCCCGGTGTCACCAAGTCGGAGATCAAACAGATCACGTCCCAGCTGCCGGCGCTCGCCCAGAGTCAGGAGTACCTGAGGCGGGAATGGCGCGGAACCCCGGTGAAGGAGTACATCGACACCGCTCTGGCTGCGCGCGATCTGGCCGAGGGTAAACTCCCCCGCAGCACCGCCGTCGTCGCCTCAGCCTCAGCCGCTGAGCTCTACCACCTCCATATCTTGAAAGCCAACATTCAGACAGATAAGACCAACACCACCGATTTCATGGTGTTTACCCGGCACAGTAAAGCTCAGTGAGAATGCTCTGACCTATGTACAACCGCGAAGTCCTGATGTGCCGGCCAGATTACTTCGAGATCGCCTACTCGATCAACCCCTACATGGACCCGCACCGGCAACCAGACGCGCTCAAACTCGAGCGTGAGTACGACGCTCTGATCGCGGCGCATGAGGCTACCGGGCGAAAAGTTCACTTCCTGGAGCCGGTACACGGTCTGCCAGATATGACCTACACCGCCAATCAAGCGCTGGTCAGGGGCAAGATGGCCGTACTGGGCAACCTGCCACCCGAGCGTGCGCCCGAGACGGACCATACCCGGCGCTGGCTCGAGGCTAACGGCTTCGAGGTCATTGTTTGCCCCTACCGCTTCAGCGGCCAGGGCGACGCCGTCCCAACCGGTACCGGCGCTGTCATCAAGGGCCGCCAGTGGCGCAGCGATCCCCGGTCAGATGCCTTTATCGAGGAGTCTCTGGGATATGAGGTAATCCCGATCCACACCGTGAGCGACCGCTGGTACGACGATGATCTGGTATTTGGCGTCATCCGACCTGGCTTAGTAGCCGTCTGCCTCGATGCGCTCGATATCGACAGCCAGGCCCGCATCAAGGACCACGCCGATCTGGAACTCATCCCCGTCTCACTCAAAGAGGCTGAGCAGTTTGCGCTCAACCTCGTATCTGATGGGAACACCGTCATCATGGCTGATGGCGCCCCGGAACTGAAGACCGAGCTCGAACGCCGCGGCCTCAGGGTCGTTGCCTGTAATATCTCTCAGCTCAAACTGGGCGGCGGCGGAATCCGCTGTACTACGCTCGCCCTCGACGCGAACTAGATCCGGCTGACGATCCGTTGCATCAGCTTGGCGCCCAGCCGGATTACCAGGATCCTGATCGCCCATCTCAATACCATTGCCATATCTGTTACCTCCAACCCTCACCTTAGCGCTGCCGGCCGGAGCAGTATTCGGTTATTTGGACGAATGCGCCTCCAGCGCTGCCTCTATCTGGTCCAATTTTTCCACGAAGGCCTGCCTCACGGCTGGAGCCTCGGGGTTGTATAGCTCGACGGTATCGAACAGATCGCCGGTATCGTTTTGGACGATCCTCTCGATATCGCTCAGATGCTGGTAGGTAGCCGTCTTGAGCGGAGTATTAGGGATATCCAGATCACTGAGGGCCCGCCCAATCAGGAAGGTCAACGCCTGCACGTACGCCATTTCGCGGTCGTGCTCGTCTGGACTCACCTCGTGCACGTCCACTTTCAGGCCCTCACGGAGGAACTTCTGGACCTCGGCATATCTGTCGCCAGATACGCGCACCGGCCAGGTCACCACAGTCAGACCGGCAATCCCCTCCTTACCGCTCTGCGGCCCAAACAACGGGTGCGTCGCCACGATCTCGCACGACTCGGGTACGTACTGCTCCATCAGGCTCACCGGTATCTGTTTAACAGACGCGACATCCAGCACCAGCGTGCCGGGCTTCAATCTGGGTGCTATCTGTTCCAACGCCGCCTCCATGGCCTGGACCGGCACCGCCAGCACAATCACATCTGATGCCGCCGCCTCTTCCTGCGTCACCCGCTTAACCTCCGCTGGCAGGTCAGTCTCACGAGGGTCATACGCCCGCACCTCAAAGTGCGGAGCCAGGTGCTGTGCCATAAACCGGCCGAATACGCCTGTACCGAATAGTCCGAGAGTTTTCAAGCCTTCCTACGCCCTTTCTGACGGCCCTGGAGGGCCGCTAGAGCAGTAGCGGCTTCATTCCACGGGTGCTCGCCATCGGCGCGCTCTATGGTCTTCTCATGGCCTTTGCCGAGCAACAGTACCGTGTCACCGGTCTTCGCGTGCGCGATGGCGTACTGGATCGCCTTGGTCCGGTCATGAACCAGGAATAAGTCCTTGTCCCGTTTTTTGCCCTCACTCTCCGCCCCTTCGGCTATCTGGTCCATGATCTGGACACCGTCCACGTCACGGTCATCTTCCTCGGTCACGACTACCAGATCGGCCCACTTGCCCGCCGAAGCTCCCTGCTTGGCGCGCTTGGTCTCATCACGCCGGCCGGCCGATCCAAACATCACGATCAGGCGGCCCTTGGTCAGCTTCCGCATGCTGCCCAGGATCTTCTCGAAGGAGTCGGGCGTGTGCGCAAAATCGACGATCACGCTGAAATCCTGTCCCGCCTCGATCGTGTTCATCCGGCCTTCGACCCGCTTCAGGGCAGCGATACCGTGCTCTATCTGATCGGTGGTCAGACCCAGGGCCAATCCGGTACCCGCAGCCGCCAGCGAGTTGTAGACATTGAAGGCGCCGGGCAGCTCAGTCTTGATATGCAGCTGCTCGCCCTCGTACTTGATGTCGTACTCGTTACCCGTGGGCGTGCTCTTGACGTTGGTCGCCTTCAGATCAGGATGAGACTGCTTCACGCCGTACCTGATCACCTTGGGCAGCGCCGCGGCAAAGTAGGCCGCGCTGGCATCATCCGAGTTCACCACGCCAGTCTTGAGGCCGGCCGAGTTCTGAGCTACGAGCCGAAACAGCCTCACTTTAGCCTGACGGTAGCGCTCAAACGTGCCATGGTAGTCGAGATGTTCGTGCGTGATGTTGGTCATCACCGCCACGCTGTAGGGAATCCCCCAGACCCGGTTCTGGGCCAGTGCATGGCTGGTCGTCTCAAGCACCAGCCACTCGATGTTGTCGGCCTTAAGCTCTTTGATGCGCTTGAGCATCGCCCGTGTCTGCATCGTGGTCATGTGGACCTGGTTGTCCCGCCAGTGATCCGGAGTGCCATACCCAATGGTCGACATCAGGCCGGTGCGGACGCCGGCATCGTTGAGCATGGTGTAAATCAAGCTGCAGGTGGTGGTCTTGCCATCTGTGCCAGTCACACCGATCACCTTCATACCGCGAGCCGGGAAACCCTCGACGATGTTCCACAAGACCGACTCCAACAGATGCCCCGTCGGTTCGATGGCGCGGAATACGCCGGCCGGAATAATTGCCTTAACAAGCTTTCTAAGCATCAAAACTCTTTTCGATTACTGCCTAAGTATAACGGTCATTGCTACTTGGGTCTGGATATTGTAGCCTATCCCTCGCATCGCGACCGTCTCGAGAAAGGATTGTGCGATGGCCCGCTTGTACTTAGAAGAGGGATTGGGCCGGCGCAATGGTGATATCGATACCTTCGAGATACGCACGCCCAAACCCTCACGCCGCCTCAAGCGGTCGGTGGCCCTGGTGAATTACCACGCCGCCGACGACGCGAAAGATCCTCACACGTACGAAGACTGGCCCGTAACCCTGTGTCAGTCGGCAACCGGCCTGGGCCTGGCCCTGTTTGTCATCACTCCAGTGTCGTTCACCCTACGCGGACTGTTCGGCAGCTGGGTGCTGGCATGGATAATGGTGCTGCTACTGCTGGTAGGAGCAAGCGTGGCCTTGAAAATCGTGATGAAGGAGAACCTGATCGATTTCCTGGCTTCCCGCATCTTCGGCGTACCGGCGCGGCCACTACTCTATATCCGGCGCGCCTGGGACCAGGGCAAGGTACGCCATCGGGTAAACAACCGGCTCGTCGGCCACCCCCACCTGTCCGCGCGCGAGTAACCATCGGATCCGGGGGCCGCCAATGGCCTCCGGGTCCCCGACCCGCACTAATACAAGAATTTTTCGGGACGACGGTTGGCCAGCTTGGCCGCGACCCGCTCGCCGAACTTCATCCAAGCCGAA
>JAQZBT010000115.1 GCA_029237755.1 Candidatus Saccharimonadota bacterium | reverse complement strand
CACCTCAGAGCTCTGGCGGAAGGCCACGCGTGACGGCCGAGACGTGATGGAGCCGACGCAAACATACCGGTCAGAACAGCCGAAGCGTCACATGCACGATCCCAGGCTCGCGCTTCATACCAAGGCCGGACCCGCCTTTCTCGAAAACCTTTAGCATCGGGGTGTTGTCTGGCAGGACCTCTGCGATCAGTTCCTGAAGCCCGGCATTTCGGGCGATCGCGGCGAGATGGTGCAGCAGTGCCGCGCCAATTCCTTGCCCTTGGTACTCGTCGACGACGGCGAAAGCCACCTCGGCCTTCTCAGGCTCAACGACGATGTAACGTCCGCCGCCGACAATCATTGGTCGTCCGCTTTCCTCTACCACTGCGACCAAGGCCACGTGAGTGATAAAGTCGATGTTCACGAAGAAGGCAATTTCCCCCTCCTTGAAGTTGCGCCTTACGGCAAAGAAACGACGGTAGAGAGACTGGGAGCTGGTACGGCCAACGGCGGCGACTAGGTCGGCCCGGTCGTCCGGTCTGAGGGCACGGATTTCGACTTGGTGCCCGTTGCGCAGCGCCTCGACTGCTGAATAGTTGGCTGCTTCCACCATGGCTGTCATCCCCCGATGGGCACCATGAACCTACCTCCTCCGGGCTCCGTGCGACCGTCGGCTGACGGGGACGAAGAGCATGCGTCGTCTGCAGTCGCGGCGTCCAGGCGCGCACAACTACCGCGATTTCACCACATCGGCCAACTGCACAGACGTTCGATGCCGTTTGGTCTGTCCCATAAATGACCCGGCCCGCAAGATCGTATCAGGCTGTCTGGTCTGTTATCATGCAGTCGCCATGTCTCTGATGCCGCCAACCCCCGTCCGGCTGGTGCCTGGCTTGCTCCGGGCGCGCGGGCTCAAGATCGGCCTGAAGAGGCTTCAGAGCGCTCTCGATATCGGCACTATCCCCGGCACGTACGAGAAGCGGCGTTGGGTGCTCACGGCTGAGAATGTGGACGCGGCCGAGCGCTACTTCCGCGAAACCGCAGCTCCAGGGGCTCGGAAGGGTGGTGCTGCTGGCCTGGATCAAGCGAGGAGACGATCACAGCAAGGCCACGCGGGCTGAGATCGGCCGGTCGTGGTGGCGACGGTAGGGTACGATGGCTGGGCCGCCTATCGGCTGCCGCTGATATACTCCCGCATGGCGCCCGCCTCCTCCCCGAGCTCGCCGAGCCGATGCTTGACCACATCACCGATGCTGATGATGCTGCTGAGCGCGCCTGCCTCATCTGATGATGCAGGCGACCACCGAGCCCTGGTGCACATCGAGCCCGGCGACGCGTTCGATGAGTGCTTCCATAGCCACCTCCAGAGGTGGCGGGCGCGGCGCCGCGGGACGGAAGACAGAGGCTGGCCCACGTGCTGACCGGGCGAAGCCGGCCGCGACCTTCGGTGGTCCCTGAGCGCGGCCCGGGCCGATCTCTTTTGCAGGGTCGGATCCCTACTCACTACCGGCCTCCAGGTGTCCGCCGGCCTCAGTGTCCGCCAGAGTGTCCGCCAGAACCGCCCGTCATCGCAGCCCCATTTTCATCCCGAGGCGGTACGCGACACGCGCTGGGCATCTCTTATCGGCTGCAGGGTGGTGAGCCTGGGCTCACCCAGCCGCTTGACCTACGCGTTGGTGATGGATCCCACTGGGGCAAGAGGCTCACGATTGCATCGGCGATATCACGCGCCAACCCAGCTCGGCACGTCGAATTAGTGCGCAGCTCGGCTACAATCTCCAGCTGGATTGCGTCGATCCCATCGGCATGATGGCTCCCGTAAGTCTCCACGGTGTAGCCGCCCTTAAAGGATGGGTATTCCGGCACACCAGGCTCGCCCGGCAGTGTTGTATAGCCAGCGGCCTGGAGTAGGCCCACTAGGCCGCGCCGGCGGTAGAGTACGTCATCGTCGGTGCTGTTGCGCAGCGCCGTAATCGTAAGTCCGTTCTCTGTACCCACGTAGATGTCAGCCGACGCATCCTCCCGCCGCTTTGAGCCATGGAGGTCGAGAAGCAAACCGGTCGCATCATTCTCGTCGCGTATCTCATTGATGAAATTGCGTAATACGGTGTGATACTCGTCATAATAGGGTTGGGCGGCATCGGCCTCAAACGCACAGTCTGCCGACCGATTCGCGTCGATGTATCTGCGATGGAAGGTGGCGATTACAACATATGGTGCCTCACCGACACGACGCCGCACCTGCTCGGCCACCAGACGCGTGAGGCTCGCAGCCTCACGGTCACGCGAGCTGTTGAACGCACAGGCTAAGGGCAAGCCGTGAGCGCTTCTCGGCGGCACCCCCGCAGGCTGCTCGATGCCATCGTGGCCACATGCGAGTAGCACCGGCAGTGTGCCACGGAGGCGATCGACCATGAGCACGTTCGCGTAGGAAACATCCGGTATCATCGCTGAACTCCAGTTCGCATGGCATGAGGGCCTCCCAGGGTTATTCAGATAGCCCATCAAAGGCAGCGAAGATGCCAGTCCAGGACACCAAGTGACCGCTCAAGCTCTTCGCGTATAAACAAATCCCCTTGCGAAGAAGAAACTCATGGAGATTGATCTTGGGCGGGTTCATATCAACGTCCGACTCATTGCTTCCACCAATGCCAACGTTTTCCAAACAACTTTTCGATTGCCTTTTCTACATCAGTAGCTATTATCTTGATCTCACAACGACGTTCATACACATTCTCTTCGCCGAGTTGAGTAGCCTTAGTTGCTCCTACAGCCTCTATCTTAAATTGGTCCTTGAACGGCTCGGTATTATTGTTTAACTTGGTTATGGTTCTTTTCAGTCTGTTCACGATTGCGTCCCGTCGCTTCTCTGAGAGGGCCTGATTGTACTCAAGGGCTTTCTGGTGCTCCCTTGCTGTCAGTTCCTTTATCTTCTTTCCTCTGAACGTCGCGCTGGCACGAGCTTCCCCAAGCACTAGCGGATCAACTCC
>JAQZBT010000114.1 GCA_029237755.1 Candidatus Saccharimonadota bacterium | reverse complement strand
GAGCCGGATTCGGTTGATGGCACGAAGAAAGTGCCGGGCGCTCCGCTTAGTAGTTTGGCCAGATTGTCGGGCAAAACTGTATTGCACTCCCCTATCCCGGCGGCCGTTGAGAGCTGGTGGATGGCGGTGAGGACGCTGAATTCGCCGGAGTGGCCGCCCACGACGAGCAGGCGCCCGGCGGCGTGGCGCGTGACGGGGCGGTTGTAGAGGATGGTGGGGTGGAGGGGCTCATCCTCCTGCCGGATGAATTGGGGCGTGGACATACTGGTTCCTATTTGGCGGTGGCGCGGGCGTAGATGATTATTAGCAGTCCGAGACCTAATACCGCAAGACCAAGTGTTTCCATGGGAGATGATTTCTCTTTGTATATCAGCATAGCCAGGATAGCGGAGAGGAAGATTGATCCGCCAAGCACCACGGGGGCGACGACAGCCACCTTATTGAGGCTGTAGGCTTTTGAACTGGCCATGGTAAAGATTGCAATACTGATACCGGCCAGGAGGGCCAGTCCCACACCGAGCCGGTGGTCCTGAAGGGTCTGCTTCGTGAGGTAGGGCGCAGCGACGGCTAGCGGAATTATGGCAGAGATTGTGTTGGCGAGTCCGGCGGAAACGTTGGTGTTGAGATTTCGGGCAGCAGCGCTTACCAGGATGATAGCAATCGAGTAAAAGATGGTAGCGATAATGACGTAGATCATAGCGCGTGCAGCCTCTTTAGCAGCGGAGTCAGTCGCTCCAGGAAATGCTTTGACGCCTCGACCAAGCCGTTGCTGTCTTCTGTAGAACTGCTCTGATCCGATTGCGTAAAGATTAGTGTGTTGCCAAATAACTCCCATTGCAGGTTGTCACTGGTTTCAACGAGCGTGTGCATGGTAGCCGGGTCGAGCACCTGGCGGAGCTCGACTTGGTGGGAGGGATCGATGTAGAGGCGGAAGTGGTTGGGGAAGTGGCCTTCCAGCTCGACTTGCTCCATGAGTTCATCGACGCCGGTGTTGTGCAGGGCTTGGGCAAAGGAGGGGTCTTTGAGGCCGAACCCGGCGACATGAGCGGGGCTGGGGTGCGGTAGCTCCATGATGAGCAGGATGCGGCCGTGGTCCGCGTTGGGGAGTCTGGGGAGCTTGGGTTCTCCGAGGATAGTGTTGAGGGCACTGGGATCTGATACATCAGCGAAAGGCGTGAGCATTGATAGCTTGTAGGGGTGTCCGTGCAACTTTCCCTCCGCCAGCTTGGTAGCGGTCGCCCTGAAGAAAAACATACTCAGAAGCAGTGAACCGCCTGGTTTGCGAGGTGAGGGCGAGCTGGAGAATTTGGCGGCTATCAAATGCCGGCGTTGCCACAGCAATGTACCGCCGATAAGAACACCGAAAAATAGTAGTTGGAGCTCGGTGCTCACTGACGCAGCGCCTTGAGCCGATCCATGTTTTCCTTGTCGGGTCCGGATTTTCCGTCCATACCGGGTACTTCGAGCACGCCCGAGATATGCGCCAACTTCGGGTGGTTGATGATGTTGCGCATGCCATCGTAGCCGATGGTGCCTTCGCCGATGTTTTCGTGCCGGTCAATCTTGGCACCAAGGTCGTTCTTGGAATCGTTAAGGTGAAGCACGACCAGGCGGTCGAGGCCGATGAGCGAGTCAAATTTGGCCAGGAAGTCGTCGAGGCCCTCGGGGGTGCGGAGTTCGTAGCCGGCGGAGAGGGCGTGGCAGGTGTCGATGCAGACGGCCAGGCGGGGATGGCCCTTCATGACGTCGAATTGCGCGGCCAGTTCTTCGAGTGAGTTGCCAATGGCGCCGCCCTGGCCGGCGGCGATCTCCATGATGAGCAGCGACTTTTCCGACTCGGCTAGCGCTCGGGTGTAAGAGTCTTTGATGCGTTCGAGGGCTTGTTCGAAGCCAAGGCCCTTATGGGAGCCCATGTGGGTGATGACGCCGGTGGCGCCGAGCAGGTCGGCAGCGGCGAGCGTTTGCTGGGTGGCGAGGATGGATTTCTCGCGCTGCTCCTCGTCGGGGGTACCAAAGGAGACGAGATAGATCATGTGGAACCAGACCGGGTCGATACCGGCCGCGGCGACGGCGGCGCGGAACTCCTGGGCCTTTTTGGGTGTGTACTTGGTCGGCCGCCAGCCGCGAGGATTGGAGGCAAACATCTGAATGGTCTCGGCGCCCATCTCGGCAGCGCGCGCGGGGGTGCCGATGAGGTCGCCGGAAGTAGAGATGTGAACGCCTAACTTCATGAGGGCATTATACGCTGGAGGGTCGCTTTGCGGCACCATATTCGAGCAAGTTGTCAACAATTCGGAACTGCCCGGCGACGCCAACGGCAAAGGCACCGGACTGTGCGGTGCCTAAGGCTTTGGTGGATTGGTTATACTCTTACTTTTTGTCCTGCTCCGCGTGGGGCTGCTCTTCCGGCGCCAGTGGCTCAGTGACAGTCGGCTCTTCCAGTGCGGGGACGTCCATCTCCGGCTCGTCATCGAGCTCGGCAAAGTCCAGCCGCTCGTAGTAGACGGGCGCTTGGGTGCCAAGCTGGTGCCGCTCGACTATCTCGTCAGCTACTTCCGGGTCAAAGCCCAGACGGATTATTTGTTGTACTTTGCTGACCGGGTCGGTGTTGGAGAATAGTATCTCCTCCAACCGTCGCTCCTGCCAGACTGCGTCGCGCTCACTCATCTTTGGTCCCTCCACCATTAGTGAAGGCAGCATACTGTCTAAGCGGTTTGGTTCGCATTGGTGCTAAATCCAAAAAGCGCTGCCGACTGGCGGGACCCAGTGGTCACTGAACTCTTTCCCGCAGCGATGGCAGTAACCCATGATGAGGTGATACCGGGCCAGCCAGTAGCCGGGGTTGGACTCCGCGCTGGTGGCGAAGAGCACCAATGTTCCTTCATAGCCCTGGAGCGTGATCTGCACGTGGTTGAGCAGAGTAATGCCGCCGGGGATGCGCTCGGGCGTCACGACGACACTGCCGTGACCGTAATGGCGGCCAAATACACGGCGGGCACGGGCAGCGAGCTGACGGCGTCCCAGTTGGAAGGTCCAGTTGGAGAACCGGTCGATGGGGCTGAGGCGAGTCTCCCGGGCGCGGGCTTCGCGGACTGACAGTTGGGCTGCGTTCATGTGGGCAGCACCTTTCTTTCGAGGCGGTCAAGTTACCAATGCCTAGTATGCCATGGAAACTCCACTTCTGTCAATCTGCCATAATGTTTTGGCAATGAGTTATACCCTGTCAGTGGATCAAGCTAACGCTTTGCGCCAGATTGGGGCTTGGTACCGCAGTAAGTCTTCACCGTACCTGACGATGGGAGGCTACGCGGGTACAGGCAAAACCACTTTGATCGCCTATTTGCGTAAAGCGCTGCCGACTGGCGGGACCCAGTGGTCACTGAACTCTTTCCCGCAGCGATGGCAGTAACCCATGATGAGGTGATACCGGGCCAGCCAGTAGCCG
>JAQZBT010000113.1 GCA_029237755.1 Candidatus Saccharimonadota bacterium | reverse complement strand
GGCTCGCTCGAGCGCGGTCTCTACATTGCCCTCAACGGCATCATGACCTTCACCAAAGACGAGCGGCAGCTCGCAGCTGCCCGTCAGGTCCCCCTCGACCGCCTCATCCTCGAGACCGACAGCCCGTTTTTGGCGCCGGTGCCCAAGCGTGGCCAGGTCAACGAACCCGCCTATGTTGCCCATACCGCCGCGTTTTTGGCCGAGCTGCGCGGCGAGTCGCTCGAAGATCTTGAGGCGGCTACCACCGCCAACGCCGAGCGCCTGTTTAGCATCTGATAACACAAGAGCCGCCTACTGGCGGCGCCTGTGCGCCCGTAGTACGGCTAGTTGGTTTGACTCTGGCCCGCAAGGCCTAGTGCTGGTGCGGGGAAGCCGCCTTGATCAGTCTTCCGACGTCGCGCTTCACCGCCCAGCGGCGGACATATCCGCTGCTGATCACTTGCGGGCAGCGCGGGCAGTAGACCGACAGGTCAAGCTCGCGCAGGGCCGCCCGCATCGGGTAATTCCCGGGCTCGATGGGGTAGAGCAGCAACGTGTTGTTGTATCCGGTCAGGAACACCTGCACGTGGTTATATCCCATCGGCCTGGCACGCTGCGGAAAGACATCGACGACTTCGGGTCCGAAGGCCCGGCCCAAGACGCGCCGGGCGCGAAACGCCAGGATGGACCGCCCGATGCGGTCGAGCCAGGCATCCATGGTGCGAATGACTTGGGATCCGCGCTCCCGACGATAGTCGGATCGGTTGGCGGCGAGTACAGCCGTTGAGACAGCGCTCACGGTTAGAACCTCATTCCTGTGTAGATGGGTGTCAAACTTGCAGCCGAGTTATACCATGTAACCCTCCAGAACGTCAATACTAAAGCACAACCGGGATTCATAGTTTTCGGTGGTAATCAGAGCTAACCAGTGCTAGCATGCCGGACATGGCTAGCCGCAACGAGGTCAAGGAAGATCTGCCTGACTCAGCGTTCCATGTCTACAACCGGGGCGTAGAGTATCGGCAGATATTTATGGACGGCTTTGATTACCGCCGCTTCATCAACCAATTGCGCGCCGCCCTGCAGGAGGAGCCGTCCGTGACCTTGCTCGTGTATTGCTTGATGCCCGACCATTTTCACCTCATGCTGCAGCAAACCGATAGCGGTGCCGTGAGTCGTGTCATGCATAGGCTGGGCATAGCGTACGTCCGTTACTTCAACCACAAATACCGTCGCGTAGGCACCTTATACCAGGGCAGATACAAAGCGCGTCGGATCGTTGGCGCCAAAGACATGATGGACACATCAGCCTATATCCACCTCAACCCTGAACGAGCCGGTCTCGGCTGGCGACAGCAGGCATACTCAAGCGTCAAATACTACCGTCCCCCCTTTAAAGCCGACGGCTTCGTCAACCCCTGGCCCGTCCTCACTCTATTTGACTTCCCATCCGATTATTCCGGATTCCTGTCAACGCGCCAGCTCCGATTACCACCGAAAACTTCCACTCGATAAATACGTCTTGAGGCCCGACTCCACCACTTCATTGTGGGGCGTCGGGCCTCATTGGCTAGTCAGTTGTCACGCCGGCAGTTGTGCCAGCACCATGCCGGTCGGTCCGAAGTCCGAGCGTCCAGGCGCCTGCTTCTTGGGAACAAACCCGGCTTCCATCAGGACCTTGGCGACGAAGCCGGACGAAAGCGGTAAGAATCCGCCGACTGGATGGATGGAGTCCCGGCGCTTGTCAGGGCGCAAGTAGGCCACCGTGAGCAACCAGCCGCCCGGCTTGATCACTTCTGACAGACCCTGTAGAACTTGCCTCACCTCTTGAAGCGTGAAGCGATGTAGGACCTTGGTCAGCAATGCGGCGTCGAATGGGCCTTCGGGCAGATCGTCGCGCAGGCAACCATCGACGATGGTGAGCCGCTCTTGGCAACCCTGTCGCCGTATCCCTGCTACCTCCGACAGACTCCCGCGAGCCAAGGACGATTCGCCCAGGGCAGTAACGGTGGCCCCCATTTGGGCGAGAGTTATGCCGTTGGCACTGCCTCCGTCTACGACGTCGAGCAGATGCTTGCCTGGCAGGTCGCCGAGGCGCATGAGGAGTTCATCAAGCCCCGGTTCGCGGGTGAGTCGAAGTCCCCCTTCGCCCGCTTCCTGAGCTGATAACTCTTGCGTTGACAAATGACACACAGAACCTCCTAGAGATTGGGTATGGGCTTTCCTGTGTGGCGCCAGTTTAACAGATTACGCTTATATTTGCAAACAGCGCTATTCGATGGGATAATATCGTCCTATGACCAAGCCTGTCTATCTCGACCACGCCGCCGCCACCCCTCTCGACGCCAGGGTCCTTGATGCTATGCGCCCCTACCTAACGACAGACTTCGCCAATCCCTCTTCCCTCTACACCGCCGCCCGCACTACCCGTACCGCTCTCGACGCCGCCCGCCGCACCTGCGCGCAATTCCTCGGTGCCAAACCGACCGAGATCATCTTCACCTCCGGCGGCACGGAGTCCGACAACCTCGCCATTCAAGGCATCCTCCGCGCCCACCCCGGCGCTCACTGGGTCACCACTGCCATAGAGCACGACGCCGTGCTCAAAATCCCCGGAGCCACCGTTGTCCCCGTAAACCCCAACGGTCTCGTCGACCCCGAAGCCATCCTTGCCGCCGTCACCGACGACACCGTCCTTATCTCCGTCATGATGGCCAACAATGAGATCGGCACCGTCCAGCCTATCGCCGATATTGCCAAGGCTATCGCCAGGCTCCGCGTCGGCCGTGACAAGCCCCTCTATCTCCATACCGACGCCACCCAGGCCGCGAACTACCTCGACCTCCACGTCGACCGCCTCAAAGTCGACCTGCTCTCACTCAACGGCTCCAAAGTCTACGGCCCCAAGGGCACCGGCCTGCTTTACGTCCGCCAAGGCACCGAGCTCGAACCCCTCAATTACGGTGGGGGACAGGAACGCGGCCGCCGCAGCGGTACCGAAAACCTCGCCGGCGCCGTCGGCCTCGCCACCGCCCTGCAAATCACCGCCGACATCCGCACCGATGAATCCCACC
>JAQZBT010000023.1 GCA_029237755.1 Candidatus Saccharimonadota bacterium | reverse complement strand
GACACCGGTACATCTTGAGACGATTGGCAGTACTAATTTTATCTTGGTGGCTCGCGACATCACCAACGAGAAGTCGCTCGACCAGCAACGCGAAGAGTTTATCTCGGTCGCCTCACACGAGCTCAGAACGCCTCTTACTATCATTGAAGCGGCCGTATCGCAGGTGCTGCTCGATAAGAAACTGTCGTCCGAGAACAAGATGATTCTGGACCAGGCTCACCGAAATACGGTCTTTATGGGCGAGCTCGTCAAAGAGCTCACTACCCTATCCCGCGCCCAAAACGACAGTATCCCGATTACGATTCAGCCGGTGAATGCCAAGCCCATGCTCGACCGCCTGGTGGCTGACTTTGCGGCTAACGCCAAGGAGAAGCATCTGACGCTGACGGCGACCGTGTTGCCGGATACGCCAAGCGTGCTTTCGACCGAGCACCATATCGAGGAGATCCTGCGTAACTTCATCAACAACGCGCTCAAGTACACTCCCAAGGGCGGTATCGAGATCACGGCCGAGCCGGCCAACAATGACGGCGTCTTGTTTAAGGTCAAGGATACCGGCATCGGTATATCCAAGGCGGATATAAAACGGCTGTTTACCAAGTTTTACCGGGCAGAAGACTACCGTACGCGTGAGACCGGCGGCACGGGGCTGGGACTCTACTTGTGCCTGGAGTTGGCCGAGCGGATCGACGGCAAAGTGTGGTGTACGAGCACGCTCAACGAAGGGTCGGTATTCCACCTGGAAGTTCCGCCCTACAGTCACCTGAAGCGCGACTTGGGCAAGGTAGTCGGGGCTGCGCTGATCAGTAAACTCTAGCGGAAGCTGATCGGCTGGCCGGGCTCGATGTGCCTTGGCTCCTGGCTCGGCTGGTGCTGAACCGGGGCGGGGGCTGCGGCGCGTTGTGGGGCTCCCCAGCGCTCGCCGGCATACTGATCGGCAGCTGGTGCGGGTGCGGGCTGCGCAGGAGCCTGAGCGGGCGCATATGGAGCTTGAGCGGGTTGCTGACTGGGCTGATAGGCCGGCGGCGTGTGGACGCGTTCGACGGCGGGCTGGTAGGCCGGCTGATGCTGGCGTTGCTCTCCCCCGCTGCGCGCTCCCGAGTGCTGAGGCCGGCGGTCTCCCCCGCCCTGACGGTTACGGTTGTCCCTATCGCGGTTACGGTTATCCCCTCTCCCCTGTCCCCTGCTGTCCTGGCGGTCGTTACGGAGTGCGGGTCCGGGCGGTGGCAAAGGCGGCAAGTTCGGGTTGCGTAGGGCTCCCAACAATTCCCTGTTCGGTTTTCGTTCGTCTGGGCCCGAACCAGGTACGCCGGTGGGCGTCTTGGTGCCGTCGTCATCACCGAGAGTGCGGGCGCGGATATCGTCTTCGACCTCTTGGCGAGGCGTGGCGTAGCGCTCGCGGCTGTGTTGCATGATGACCTGAGTCAGGTCCTGTTCGGTGTCAGGCATGCGCAGGGTGGTGGCCGAGAAGGGCGGTGCTTTCTCGCCGTTGATGATCATGGAGATGAAGATGTTCTGGTTGTGCAACTTGGTGAGGTCGATGGCTTCAAAGACGGGCTCGTAGTACTTGCCTAGCACGGTGGCGTCGCCGGGCCCGATACGGAAGCTGATCATGGTACCGACGTTACCGAAGACAGCGTCGCGGACCACTTCGGGCATTTGAGAGACGTACTGGTTGGCGACGGTCAGGTTGAGGCCATACTTACGGGCCTCAGACAGGATGACAGCAAACGAGTCGGTGGCGAAGTTCTGGAACTCGTCGACGTAGAGATAGAACGGACGGCGGTCTTCCATCGGCATGTCGGCTCGCGACATGGCGGCTAGCTGGATCTTGGTAACCATGAGGGCGCCCAGAATGGCGGCGTTGTCTTCACCGACTTGACCGCGGGAGAGGTTGACGAGCAGAATCTTGCCTTCGTCCATGATCTGGCGAATATTGAAGGCACCCTTCTTCTGACCAACGATGTTACGCACTAGCGGGTTGGCGACGAAGGCACCGACCTTGTTGAGTACGGGCGCGACGGCTTCGGAGGCGAACTTCTCGTTCCAGGAGGCAAATTCGGTCACCCAGAAGCTTTTGACGACGGGGTCCGATATATAACTGATGACCTTCTTACGGAAGGCTTTCTCGTTGAGCATCCGCGGGATGTCGAGCATGGTCGCGTCCGGGTAGTCGAGCAGGCCCAGGATGGTGTAGCGCAAGATGTATTCCAAACGCGGACCCCAGGAGTCGAACATGCGCTTGAGCACGCCGACGAGTTCGGAACTGATGTGGTCCTTCATGGCCGGGTCGGTGTACTCCATGGGATTGAAGGCCATGGGGAAATCGCGGTCGGCCGGGTTCATGTAGATGACGTCGTCGAGGCGGTGCGGCGGGATGTAGCGCATGATATCGGTGGCGTAGTCACCGTGCGGGTCGACGATAGCGAAGCCGACGTCGTGGTAGATATCGGAGAGCGTCAGGAGCTGCAGCAGGAAGGACTTACCAGCTCCGGTCTGTCCGATGATATACATGTGGCGGCCGCGGTCACGGCGTTTGATGCCAAACTTGAGATGACGGCCGCGGAAGTTTGAGAGTCCGAAGAGGCTGACGTCTTGGGGTTCGGTGGTGCCTTCGATCGGGATGTTGGACGGCGGTTCTGAGGTCTTGGCGGTGGTCCAGACCATGTTGGGTGTCTCGACCGACTTGTGCGGCAGGTGGTAGAGCGAGGCGAGCTCCTCGATGTTGAGCGTGTAGCCCTGGTCGAAGAAGAGACGGGCCTGGTAGTCTTCCAGGAAGTCCTGAGAGTTATACATCTTGGTCGTGGTGAAGCCGTTGAGGTTGGTGGTGTTGAACTGCTTAAATCCACCGACGATGGCCTGCATGCGCTGCTTGGCCGAAGCCTGGTCGGGTCCAATGTAGGCTATGCGGATCTTCACCTGGAAGCCCAGCTTGGTGATCTTCTCTTCGACGGCCTTCATCAGGGCCTGGTCGCCGGTGGAAAGTTCGGGCTTGGCGGCGACCGCTTTCTCGGCGGGTTTGGGCGGTGCGAACAGGGCCATGACAAAGTTGGAGAAGATGTAGATCGGGATCTGGAGCATAGTGTCGGCCATGCGGCTACCCCAGTCACGCTTGGCGCCGCCCTTGATGGCTTCGATATAGTCCTTGCCCTGGTCCTGCCAGGCGTCGTCGATGGGGCGGGCCAGGATCTGGATCCAGCACTCCTCCCCTAGCTGCTCCATCTTGGCCAGCACGCCGGTGATGCCGGCGAGCGGGTCGACCTCGAATGAGGCGAAGGTCTTGATGGGCAAAACGGTATTTTTGGTCAGGCCGAGTTCGGTGCCATAGATGACACGTCCGTCGACGGCGGCGCGCGAATAATCTTCCGGTCCCTCTTTGATCTGGACCAGCGGGTACTGGGCGTAGACCTGGCTTTCGACGAAGTCTTTGAGGTGCTTGGGTGTCCAGATATAGAACTGGATCGAATTCTTGCGGGATACGATCTCAAATGAGACGTGCTCCTGGAGCGAGCCCTCCTTCTGGAGCTCCGAGCGCGGCCTCAGGATGCCATGCAGTGAGGCAAACATCTGCTCGGCCGAGAGCTCTTTCTTCTCGTTGTCTTTGGGTACCTCGACTAGCAGCAGGATATTGTCCGTGGAGTTGACCCACTTTTCCTGCCGGCGGTTCTGCCAGGCGAGATAAACAAAGACGGCGGCAACGACAACCCAGCCATAGAACTTAAATAGAACTATGCCGATGATCTGGAAGATTATTTGGATCGGTGCGAACCAATCGATGTCGATGCCCTCCTATTTCTAATTATGACACGAAGTCGGGTGTTATAGCGCTTTGCGGGATTGCCAGTACTGATAGACGGCGGCTACAGCCGAGCAGAACCATGAGAGGACTAGAAAAAATAGCGCAGCCACAAACAGCAGAACGTCGAACGCGGAGGTCTCCCGTCCGTTGCTGAGGTAATGCGCAATGGCCAAGCCGTAGACGGCCAGGGCGGCGACGCAGCTGAGGAGTCCGAGCCGGCTCATCGTGGACAGCGCGAGCGAGCCAATGATGATGAGAATGAGTCCGAGCTCGGGCAGTAAACGCTGCGAAAACAACGCGAGCCCCACAACGAGCATCCCAAACCACAATAGTTTGTGCGGAAGCTGTTTGTGAGGCATCGGGTTTAGTCTTTGAGCTTGTAGGTGGCTTTAGCGGTGCGCTGGAACTGGTCTTTTTCCTGCAGGTTCAAGATGATGGTGGTGGTCTTGACCTGGCGCTTCATGAGCACGCGGCGGACGATCTCGTCCTTGTGCAGCGGCTGCTCCTCGCGCAGTACGGAAGCAATAATCTCAGCGACGGTGCCGGGAGTGTAGCCCCACTCAGCCAGAGCGTAGATGCCGCGGCCGATGAGGATGAAGCGCTCGTCTTTGATGAGCTCGTTGTGAACTGCCTGAATAGTAACGTCACGCTTGTTGGAGCCGAGGCCACGCACGTGCTTGGCGATTTCGGAGAAGTGCAGCGGGCGGCCGTGACGGTTGAGTACCAGATAAGTCTTGTCGCGGATGCTCTTGGGGTTGACCTCGGGCCAGGTGATGAGACCCCACTTGCCGTCGAAGAAGGCCAGCTTCTTGGAGACGCGCATCAGCTGCTCGAGCGTGATGGCCTCAAGCTCTGAAGGGAGCTTCGAGCGCAGCTTGGCTACGGTGATGGGCTTGCTGTGGTCCTTGACGGTCTTGACGATCTCGGCGATCAATTGGTTGATCTGCGAGCGGCTGTAGACCGGCGAAATAGCGATAGTCTGACGCAGATCGTCGTCTTCCTCGATCAGCTCAAGGTTGGTGGAGAGCATAGCCAGGAAAACGATGTAGGGAATGTCCTGCTCGCCGGCACCGAGAGCGGAGGCAACTTGAGCGGACAGCGCGACGCCGCCGGCTTCGCTCACGATTGAGCGCAGCAGCTCCTCGGCCCGCATGATTTCGGCAGCCTCAGAGGCGCGCATCTTGGCGATGGCGGCTTTTTCGATTTGACGGACGCGCTCACGGGTGATGTCGAAGTCGTTGCCGATCTTCTCAAGCGTCTGGCGGCGGTTCATGCCGAAACCGAACCGGCGAGCAATGATCTGGCGGTCACGGTCGCGCCGTAACTCTTTCAGGATTTGCTCGACCGCATTCTTGTAGTCGTACGAGATATCAGTTTTGGTTGGGGTATCGCTGGTCATTGCTGAGAATTATAAAATATCAGGCATTCAGTGTCAACGACGGTCTAATCCGTCCCTCACCTGCAGAGACTTCGAATGGTCGGGTAAGATTACAACACTTTTTACCGATTGTAAACCCTAAAACGTTCGGATAGCTCAGGTCTGGATTGGGCAACTGTCAAGTTCGCCTCCAGCCATGATGCCACGCTGCCGCCGTCGAGGAACTTGCCGGCGGCTTGCTGCACAACGATCGGCTGGTCCTTAGCCGCGGCCTGGACGCCGTCTGTGAGCAGAAACTCACCGGAGGCTTCATCCTTCTCGATCTTCATGATGTACTCCAGGATGGCAGGCGTCATGACGTACTTGGAGATGTTGATATGGTTGGAGGGTGCTTCGCCGGCTTTGGGTTTCTCGACGATACCCTTAAGGTATTCGCGGCCGTCCTTCTCTTCTATCTCCAGTACTCCGTACTTGGGCAGCTCATCATCAGGCTTTTCCAAGGTCATGATGGCTCCTGCCGCCTGAGACTGCTGGAAGGTATCAACCAGGTCTTTTAGGTCCGAGCCGTCGGTGCGCCACATGAAGTCGTCGGCACCGCAGACGATAAAGGCCTCATCATCAGGTAGATGTTCTGCGGCTAGTTGGAGCGGGATGGCTGTGCCGTAGCCGGCGTCGGAGCGTTGCTCGACGAAAGTGTAGGTGGCTTGAGAATGGATGCGCTTCAGGTTGGCCAGATCCTTCTCCTTCTTGAAACGCTCGAGGTGACCTTCGAGGACGGCGTTGCCGGTGTAGAAGTCCTGAATGCCGTGGGCGCCGGCCCGGATGACGAAGATGATGTCGGTGATTCCGGCCGCCACACAGTCAGCTACGACGTAGTCGACGATCGGACGGTCCAGAATCGGCAGAAGCTCCTTCTGGACAGCTGATGTGACAGGGAGCATGCGGCTGCCGAAGCCGGCGGCGAAGATGACGGCGGTCGTAACTTTCATGAAAGGTCTCCAAAACTAGTGATGTGGCGGACGAACGGTGGCGTAGGGATATCCGAGTACTTCTCCCCCGGCCGGGCGATTCTTATGCCGGATATTCTATCGGTCGGGCCGAGAGCGGTAAAGGTTTCGGCGGAGTCGTCGATCAGGCTGATCGAGTCGTAGTGTTGGTCGAGAAAGTCCAGTCCGTACTCCCCTGCTCCCTGCGTCAGGTGGTGGCGCAGTACGGCCCCCTTGTTGGTGCGCACGACGATCTTGCGCAGGTCTTTGACTACCGGGGTGTGGTGGAACTTGATGGCTTGGTAGCGAGGGCGGCCGACCGTGATAACTACGACGTGGTCGCGCTCGGGGTCTCGAGCCTTTATCCAAGCGGCAGCGTCCGGGAAGGCGTAGTCCCGGCCGCCCAGCCCCTTGCGCAAGATGCGGTCGAGTTCATCCGGGCTAATACCAAGGAGTTCCTGGTGGTGAGCATGAGGATCATAACCGCCGTGGTCGTGGTCGACGAACTGGTCGAAGGTAGCATGGAACCGTTCGATATCGAGGCCGCGGTCGTTTTTCAGGAAATCCACGACGTCATTTATGAAGCGGTGGTTGTCGAAGATGGTGCGATCGAAATCGAGCAGGTAGAGACGTTTGGCCATCAGGAAAAGTAGATCCTCATAATCAGGCGGGCGATCTTATCGGAGTCGTGGCGGATGAGGGTGCGCGAGAGCATGGTGTCGTTGGGGTTGCGCTTGACGGCGGTGCGTGAGATCAGCGGTTCGCCGATGGCGGCATAGTGTTGGTCGCGCAGTCCGGCCGTATCGAACTCTACCGGCTCGCGCTCTCCTTCCAGGGCGTACTTGTCGAGCAACTGCTTGGTGGGCCGGGCGGTGTTGTAGATGACGTAGTCGAGGAACGGTCCGCCGGCGTAACGCTCAACTTCCGAGGCGAAGTCCTGGACAGTGAAGCCGGCGGTCTGGTTGGGGCGGGTCATAAGATTGCAGACGTAGATCTTCTTGCCCTTGGCATTGCGCAACGTCTCCCCCATCCCCTCAAGCAGGAGTGAAGGCAGGATCGAGGAGTAGAGCTTGCCCGGAGCTATAACGATGAGATCGGCTGTGAGCAGGGCTTTCTTGGCTTCGGGGTTGAGCTTGGCGTGGGGCTCGAGCCACATGCGGTGAAACTCGCCTTTGACAAAGAGCGGGTCGTTGGCTGGGCCCTCGCCGATTTTGTCTTCGCCCCGGATGATGCGGCCGTCAGAGGTCTCGAGCATGAGGCGGATGTTTTCAGTGGTCGCCGGGATGACTTTGCCGCGAATGGCCAGGACGTCGCCGGCTACGCGGACGGCTTCGGACATCGAGCCCGTGACCTTTTCAAGGGCTGAGATAAAGAGGTTGCCGAAAGAGTGGCCGCCCGCGAACGAGCCCTTGGGAAAGCGGTAATTGAACAGCTCGCGGAGTTCCTCGGACTCATTGGACAGGGCGACGAGCGACTGGCGCACATCGCCGGCCGGCAGTACGCCGAGTTCATCGCGTAGCACGCCGGTGGAGCCGCCGTCGTCGACCATGTTGACGACGGCAGTGATGTCCTGGGCGTAGTCTTTGAGGCTGGTGAGCACGGTGAAGGTGCCGGTACCGCCGCCGATGACTGCAATCCTGGGGCCCTTGCCGTTCGCCATACTTAAAAAGTCTCGAGTTGCTTAGCGATGGACGGGGCGAGGTCGGCGATCTTGGTGCGGACTTGCTCCATGGTGTCGCGGTGGCGGACGGTGACAGCCTTGTCCTCGAGGGTGTCGAAGTCCACGACGACGCACAGCGGCGTGCCGATCTCGTCCTGGCGGCGGTAGCGCTTGCCGATATTGCCGTTGTCGTCCCAGATGACGGCACCAAACTCTTTCTTGAGGGTATTGAAGACCTCGCGGGCCTTGTCGACGAGCTCGGGCTTGTTGCGCAGGAGCGGTGAGACGGCAATCTTGACGGGGGCCAGCTCAGGCTTGAACTTGAGCACGACGCGGGTGTCACCCTCCCCTACCTCTTCTTCGGTATAGGCGGCTGCGATGACGGCGAGGACGTGGCGGTCTAGGCCGAAGGTGGGTTCGATGACATGCGGGATGAAGCGCTTGCCAGTAGTTGAGTCGAGGTAGCTGAGGTCCTGGCCGGAGTGCTTGGTGTGGTTCGAGAGGTCGAAGTCGGTACGGTAAGCGATGCCGCCGATCTCTTTGATACCGAACGGATAGGCGTACTCAAAGTCGATGGTCTTCTTGGAGTAGTGGGCCCGGTCGGCCTCCGGGACATTGAGCTCGTGGATATCGTCGAGCTTGAGGCCAACGCGCTCAAACCAGTCGTTAGTGGTCTTGTGGAGCTTATCGAACTCCCCTTCCCAGTCTGCCGGGTCAATGAAGTATTCAAATTCCATAATTTCCAGTTCGCGTACGCGGAAGATGAACTCCTTGGGCGTGATCTCATTGCGGAAGTTCTTGCCGATCTGGGCGAGGCCAAACGGCAGCTTGGGGTGGAGCGAGTCCAGGACGTTCTTGAAGTTGACGAACATGCCCTGGGCGGTTTCGGGGCGCAGGTAGACCTTGGCCGAGGTGTCGTCGATGGGACCGATCTGGGTATTGAACATGAGGTTGAAGACGCGGGCCGGTGACAGCGGGTTGCCGTCGGGGCTCTTGAGCTTCAATTCCTTAATCTTGGCGTCCATCTGCTCGATGGTGAGTTCAGCGGCGTTGTCGATGCCGTTGTCTTCGAGCAGGTGGTCGGCGCGGTAGCGCTTGTGGGTTTCCAGGTCTTCAACGAGCGGGTCGGCGAAACCGGCGCCGGTGTGACCCGACGCTTCCCAGACTTTGGCATTCATGAGGATGGCAGTATCGAGGCCGTACATGTCCTCACGTTCGGTCACGAAGTGCTTCCACCACAGGGCCTTGATGTTGTTTTTGAGCAAGACGCCGTAGGGGCCATAGTCCCAGGTCCCGCCCAGTCCGCCGTAGATTTCAGACCCCTGAAATATAAAACCGCGCCGCTTGGCGAGGGCTACGAGTGTATCGAGTGTGGTGGTGGACTGGGTTTTGGCCATATTTGCCTTCAAAAGCGTAAATTGTCTGGATGAACGAGCTCATTATAGTCGTCTTCGCCTAAGCTTCCAACTTCCACCAGGTAGGCCAGGTCGGCTTTGTAGATTTCCGTGATTTCGGCCAAGCGGGGAGATTGCTTGTCTGAAAGGATACGCAAGGTGGCAATCGAGTCCTTGATAAATTCCTCGATTTCTTCGGCGGTCATCATCGCTCCTTCTGTGAGTTCGGGGTTGGAGATGATGCGGGCCGGCGGCTCAATGCCGGCTTCTTGATAATCCGCCAACACCCAGGCGAGTTCGGACAGGGGTCGTTTCATGCGGGACATTGTAACCGAGATGAGCTCGAGCGGCCAGATATTAAGTGACTAGGCCTGGCTTGAATGAGCGGCCGAGGTGGTGCTCGTAGAACTCATCGCAGCTCAGGAGGGTGGCGGTAGCCAGTGCTGGGCCGTCGGCGATCTGGGCGACCGTGACGTAAGGGTAGTCGGAGAGCAGGCGCCAGAGCTTGATGGCGGGTTGGCTGAGGGGCCGGGAGGTTGAACTCGAGTCGTTTTGGCAGACGATGCCGCCTCTGGCGGCGTCGAAGAAGTACTGGGCGTCCTGGTCATGACGGCCGCAGATGACACAGGCGGTGAGGTCCGGCCGGTAACCTTGGACCTCCAGGAACCGCAGCTTGAACCAGAGCTCTACCAGAGCTCCAGTGGCTCCCCCGTCTACCGCGTGCAGAGCCTCTGAGAGCAAGGCGTAGAGCTTAGGCTGGGGGTGGCCGGGTTCCGTCAGGCGGTCGACGGCCGCGGCCATGGCATAAGCTAGTCCAATGCGGTCGTAGGCAGCAATGAGCTGGTGCGGGTACCAGGACAGGCGGGCGGCGGTGACGACGTCGAGGTTGCGGCCCGTGGCCAATGTCAGTGAAGCCTCACCGAAGAGCTCGAGGTGGCCGGCGGTACGCGACTTGATGCGCCGCACACCTTTAGCCACAGCGCTGACTTTGCCGTGGTCGGCGGTGAGGAAGCGGATGATGCGGTCGGCCTCGCCGAAGTTGGTCCGGCCGATTACAATGCCGGTAGTCTGATAGGTAGGCATGGCTTGATTATAGGCTTGTAACGGACGGGGCCCCGGACAAACGTCCGGGGCCGTGCGAAGTTATTGAGACCGTTGTGCTCTCCTAAAGCGTGTGCTTGTAGACGCGCTCGGATCCGGTAGCCAGACCGCGCCGGCGGAGGTACCGGTGGATACGGTCGCTGTTGCGGTAGCGCAACTCGAGCCGGTTGGCGCCTGCCTGCCGGGCCCGCTCGATGAGGTCAGCCAGGAGCGCATCCTGCACGTCGCTGCGGCCGGGGTCGGTGAAGAAGTCGGTGACTTCTGCGATGTTGCTCGTCAACGACCGGACGATCACCAATTGGGCGATTCCCACGATCCGGCCGTCAGGGTCGCGGATGATGCGGATGAATGTATCCTCGCGGTCTTGAAGTGTGTCGATCGCGCGCTGGCTGATGCTGGCTTTGGTATTTAACAGACGGGCAATCTGGAGCAAGTCCAGGCCACTGAGGGTAGTCGATGCCGAAGAAACGGTTGTCATGGTGCTCTCCTATCGCGGGGAGTATGTCGGGGGCTGCGATTAGGCGCATACTAGCCCGTTGCGAAGCGGTAAGTCAAAACAGGCCCCGAGGGGCCTGTAAGGGTTCGATTTAGTTTCGTCTAGGCTTCTTTGGGTGCGCCGCCGGAGGCCTTGAGTACCTT
>JAQZBT010000022.1 GCA_029237755.1 Candidatus Saccharimonadota bacterium | reverse complement strand
CAGGACCACAGAGTGACGCTGCTGGATGAGGTCCTGAACCGCTCAGCTGACTGATTCCGCTTAACTTCACATTTTGTCCATAGGACTTCCATGGCTGTATCGCTAGCATCTGTTGCACACTAATTGTGAACAGGAGTATTAGATATGGCCAAGATGTTGATGGCTGCTTTTTCGTCCGACGCCGAGGCCGACCGCGCACTACGTGAGCTGGAGCGCCACGGCTACAGCAACGATGACATTTCAGTAATTTCCAAGCACGACCGCTACGAGGACGAGGGTTACTCGACGGGCTCAGATATAGCGAAGGGAGCCACCGGCGGCGCTGCCACTGGTGGAGTGGTCGGCGGACTGGCTGGATTGCTGGCCGGCGTGGGCGTTTTTCCGGCCTTGGCGGGACTCTTTATCGGCGGCCCGATCGCGGCGGCTCTCGGCCTGGCCGGGGCAGCTGCTACTACGGCGAGCGGTGCTATCACAGGTGCAGCGGCCGGAGGCCTGATTGGCGCTCTGACCAGCCTTGGTCTGTCCAAGGAGTCAGCTTCGCACTACGACGAGACCGTCAACCGCGGCGGTGTGGTGCTGGGTGTGAACTGCAGCGAGTCGGCAATCGACGAATGCCGGGCGATGCTTGAAGCCTGCAACGCTCAGGAGATCCAGACCGTCACAACCCGCGAGACTGCCGAGACTCACCACGAAGAGCACACGACCCGCCCCGTGCGGACCGAGCCGGCCTTCGGTGAGCGCCGCGTGGAGTCACGCCGGGAAGGTGACGAGATCGTCTAGCTAATCGGATATTAAGAAAAAGAGGCCCTGCGGGGCCTCTTTTAGTCTTTCTTGGGGACTTTGGCGCCCTCCTGGCGGGCTTCGGAGAGTCCGATGGCGACGGCTTGTTTACGGTTGGTCACCTTGTCGCCGGAGCTGCTTTTGAGCTTCCCCTCTTTGAACTCGTGCATGGTTTCGCCCACTTTTTCCTGGGCCTTGTCGTCGTACTTCTTGGCCATACCAACAATCTCCCTGATGGCGCCATCCTAAGCGCCTTGAGAATAGGCAGCATTGGGCAATTTGACGAGGCTAGCGGCGGCGGGCGGCGGGGCGCTGGTCGCGGAAGGCTTTCACCATGAGGTAGACCGCCAGACCGTAGAGCGCCAGGCGCAGGAAGGGCGTGAGGAAGAAGTTGCCGTCCTGGAAATCGATAGCCTTGGCCGCGAGATAGGCCGTGATGGCATAGAGGACAAAGTCGGGGTGCCTTACGCCTACGTGCGAATAGACGCGGCGATGCAGGGTTTCGGCGTATATAGCCATGACGATCAAGATAACAGCCAGGGCCGCGACCGGCTGCGTAAGGTAGATGACATCGAGCACGCCGAGTGCAAGGACGATGGCGGCGGCGATGAGCGGGAGCTTCTTGGCTTGCTTCATGGTTAGATTCTAGCATAACCGTATTACTGATTGACAAGCTGGGCTCCAGATAAGGATAATCAACATAAGCGTTATGCCTGTACCTTCACCCGATACCCTGAAAGGGGGTGCATGCCATGACTCAAGGAGAGTATTTCCGCACCGTGTTCCACAGTTCGAAGCTGGAGGGACCGATGGTAGTAGAGGGGTGGCAGAGCCCCCGGATCAATTGGCACACAGCCGTGCCGATGCTGGTGGTCAATGACGGCGGTGACTACGTCACAAGGACCGGATTGATAGGGCTGCTCGAGTCGCTGGTTCGGTCGGGTGATATCCCGCCGCTGCGCCTCGCCGCTTTGCATCCGGTCGATCGTGGAACCGACTACCGGGCCTCGGACAACTATGCCGACGTCGTCGCTCACGAGCTGCGCCAGTGGCTAGCGTTTGCGCCGACGAGCAAGTATGTCGCCCTGGGCACGAGCTTTGGAGCGGTGGCTTGGTTGCACGCGCACCGCCGGCACTCCTGGGTCTTTGACGGACTAATCCTGCAGTCGGGCTCGTACTTCAAGTCCGATGAGGATTACCCGGACCATTACGACCCGGATTACACGATCCGGCCGTTCGTGGATGGAGTGCATGGAGCCAAAGGCTTTGAGCGGCTCGTGCCAATCCAGGTGACCTGCAGCGTTGACGAGGGCAACTTCGGACTCAACGAGCTCATGGTTGATTCGCTGCGGCGGCAGAAGTATCAGGTGGCGTTTCACAAGACCAACGGCGGTCACGACTGGCCATTTTGGCAGGCCGCCTTGGCTCCCGCTCTGATTGGGAGTCTGCAGTAAAGAGGACGGGGCATCCTTGCCGGGTATGAGCCGGCAAGGCCCCCTGTTCCAATCCCCCCCACCAGCGGGGGATTCTCTTTTTTAGAGTAGCCTTTGAATAAACCAGACCAACGCCAGACCGCCGAAAGTCAGTGAGGCTCCGACGAGGATACGGCGGCGATGACGTGAGCGGTCGACGAGCAGGAGTAGCGGCACCGCGACGGCCAGGATGATTAGCTGGCCGGCTTCGACACCGACGTTGAAGAGCGCCAGTGACGGCACGACCTGTGACTGTGGTATCGGAGTCGCAGCCAGGATGCCGGCAAATCCCAAGCCATGGATGAGTCCAAACCCGCCGGTGGTGATCCGGCGCTCAGATTCGCCGGTGTCGCCGGAGCGTAAGCGGCGGATGTTGAGCCAGGCCATATAGATGATGGAGAGCGCGATGATGGGCTCGATGATGGCCCCCGGCAGCACCACGATTCCCAGGCCCGCCAATATGAGCGTGACCGAGTGTGCCGCGGTGAAGATGGTGATGAGGATGAGCAGGTTGAGCCAGCCGCGCACCAGTAGGATGGCCAGGAGCAGGAAGAGGATGTGGTCGTAACCGGTCAGGATGTGGCGGACGCCGAGCTTGAAGAATGACCAGGCATTTGCCCAGGGATCGACCCGGACCGGCTCGGCCGGCAGGGCTTTGACTGCGCCAGGGTAGTCTTGAGCACCGGCATTGAAGAGCAGATAAGAGTGTGATGAACCGGCCGAGAAGTTAACCTTATGCTCCCACTTACCTAGCGAGTCGTAGGCAGTAGCGCGGAGAGTGAGGTCTTCCAGACGCGTGACAGGAGCGGGGCAGGCGAAATTGCCGGTCACCCGCAGATAGCCGGTGTCGGTGTAATTGGCTTTTTCCACCTCAAGCTGGCAAGCGGCGTCGCCCCGACGGACCGAGAAATTCTCAGAATAGTAGCGCTGCGACTCTGCGCGCAGACCATCCTCGTCCGGAGCGTCCAATACGAAGGCCGGTGGCGCATCTATCCTGGCCGACAAGTTGGTACCGCTGGCGGTGAGTTGGGTGCGGCCGGTGGTGACGGTGTTGTGCGCCTGAGCCGTAGCGCTCAAAAACAGGGCCGCAAATAACACAAAGCCCAACCCGCGACGGACGCGGGTGGGTAGTGTGTTGGGAACGGCTCGGTGGTGCATTAATAGCTCTTGGAGCTATTGTACATGGACCAACTTAGGCCGCGTTGTCGAACTCGACCACCTCGGTGATCTCAGCGTTGGCCACCATAATGGTGGGTCCATGCTTTCCGGCACGGTCGCGCGTGAGCACGATATGGGGATGTGACTCGAGGATGGCTAGGACCTGGTACTTGGGGTGGTGAGGATGTGACTCACCTACCACTACACTTACCTGTCGCTTGTCATGGGTGTACCGCAGACTGTAGATGCGCTTTTCCGTGATCGGAGTGCGCAACTGGTCCTTGGCACCGTCGAAGAGCGTGCTGTAGGCCGTTTCGGCATGGGCATTTGTGATGCCTGGCACGAAGAATTTCATGGTCATACTCTAGTAGCGGCTGCGGAACGGACGGCCACCGCCACCACCACCTGCGGAAGAGCGGTCGGTCTGCGGCTTGGCTTCGTTTACGTTGATGGTACGGCCGGCGACTTCCTTGCCGTTGAGTTCGGCAATGGCCTTCTTGGCCTCGTCATCGGTGCTCATCTCGACAAAGCCGAAGCCCTTGGACTGACCAGAGTCACGGTCCATGATGACCTTGGCTGACACGACGGTGCCACACTGGCTGAACAGCTCGTTGAGCGTGTCATCGGTAGCGGCGTAGGCGAGAGAGCCGACGTATAATCTTGCTGACATAATTTATTGTTTCCTATCTCCGGACGCCATAGGCGTACTAATTCCGGAACCTTATTGATGTGCTCCGGAATGAGATTGGCTCAGGCAGCTCCTAGTGGCTACCCAACGATCGACAAGCGTACTTGTTTCTGGATGTATACATTATACCTTTTCCGGTCGCTGGAGCCTAATTCCACGGGGGCCGGAGCGGTTGGAAGCCGTTTACTAAGGGGCAAACTTGAAGCATAAGCGTGATTAACGCCGGGGCGACACGGCGGTTTACGGTGACGGACTTCAGCCTCACTTTGTCGTAGCAGGCTCCGGTAGATTCAGAGCCAGCCGCTGCTTTTCTTGGCCGATGAGGTCGTAGAGGGTGCGGCGAGGGTCGGTATTGTTCTCGATCCATTCCTTCAACTCGGGCTCTACAATCTCGTTATTCCAGAGGAGGAGGCAGCGGTCGTCGCGGCCATCGATGAGCTGTTCCATTTGATCCCAGGCCTCCTGTGCCAGGCAGGCGCGCACGCAGAGGATGACATTGTCCAGGTCCTGCAACAGAACCCGCATCGCTTTAATGTCGTGTTCTGAGTATGGCACTTCAGGGTTGGTCTTCCAGGCGATAGAGAGCGTGCCCTGCGGGTAGTATTGGCGGCAGAGCTCAATAAACTCGGGGCCGATGTGAGGCTTGGATGCCTGCTCGGCTTGGAGTACGTCGGCATTGAATATGACTGGTTGCTCGGGGCGGAGTTCCGCCACGCGCTTGAGGACGGGCTCCACGATGCTGGCGGCCTTGAAGTCGATTTTAATGCCTTTATTGGACTCAACGACACGGGATATGAACTCTTCAAACGAGAGGTCACTGCCGCCGGCTTTGTGTACTTCGACCGGCGTGCCGGTACGCGTGATGTCGCGGGCGGCGTCGTCCGTGGGATGGTCCATAACCGGTAGGCCATCGGGTGAGACATAGACGTCAGCCTCGATGAACATGGTATCGGGGTCATTGAGCGCCGCTTGCAGTTCGGCTTTTGAGTTAATGCCATGCCCCCAGGTGATTTCGCCCGGGTGCTGAATTCCATGATGCTGAGTAAGGTAATCCAGGAAGTCGATATGTCCATGGTAGCGTATCTGGTGGAAATGGCCAAGTCTCTTATGCTAATCTGGCTCAGCCAAACCTCAGCCACGACAGATAGGTTTATGTTATGCAAGTGTTACATGGTGTAAATCTAGGTGGGTGGCTGCTACTGGAGCGGTGGATGACACCGTCGTTATTCGCGGGCACAGACGCCAAAGACGAGTTCTCATTTATGGGCGCGCCGGGCGCTGCCATGAAGCTCGAGGAGCACCGGCGCAGTTGGATCACGGAGGGTGACTTCCGTTGGCTGGCCGCAAATGGCATCAATGCAGTGCGCATTCCGGTAGGCTACTGGGTACTCGAAGGCGAGGCGCCTTTCGTGGGGGCGAGAGCTCATCTGGATTGGGCGATGGATACGGCGGCCAAGTACGGTCTGCAGGTGGTCCTGGATGTGCACGGACTGCAGGGATCGCAGAACGGTCGCGACCATAGCGGGCGCGTCGGTAAGGCGAACTGGTTTCGGCGCCGGCGCAACCGGGTGGAGAGCCTAAAGTCGGTGGAGCAGATTGCCAAACGCTACCGGGACTACCCCAACCTGTGGGGGTATCAGGTCATAAATGAGCCGAAGCTGGGGCTGTTTCACTTCAAGCTGAGGAAGTTTTACCACGATGCGTTTGAGCGGCTGCGGACGATTTTGCGTCCTCACACGCGCTTCGTGTACAGCGATGCGTTCACGCCGCGACTGATGTCGTGGGTGCTGCCGCGGGCCAAGGATGCGGTAGTGATGGACGTACACCTCTACCATATGGCGACGATCGGGGCGACCTACCGGCCGCTGCAGTGGTATTGGAGCAAGATGCAGCGGCGGCGCCGGGTGTTGCAGCGGTTGTCACAGCGGCATCCGCTGATTATTGGTGAATGGAGTGGCGTGATCAGTGGCGAAACGATGCGCAGCGTCCCGCAATCGGAGCACAAGGAACTGTTCCGGCGCTACGTCCAGGAGCAGCTGAGGCAATACGAGGAACACGCCGGTTGGTTCTACTGGAGCTACAAGACTGAAAAGCCGGGGCAGTGGAACTTCCGGTCGATGGTCGAGGCGGGGTTGATCGAACTGCCCAAACTGGGGCCCGGCGCCTAGCGCTCGACGAATTTTTTGAAGTTGGTCAGGATGGCGTGCCACCCTTCGATTTGCTTGGCGGGAGGGTTTTCGGACTCGGGATCGAAGGTTTCAGTGACCAGCACACCGTCTGGCGTGGGTTTGAACTCCACCTTCACATGACGCCCGTCCTCCATGTCGTACTCGATGAGCTCGGGTTTCTTCACCGCCGTGTACTTGCCGGCGAAGTCAAACTGGGCGCTGCCGTTTTTGGCAGCCATGACGGTCTTGAAGTTACCGCCCTCGCGCAGATCATTTTCGGCAGCCGGAGCCTCCCAGTCGTCTGAGGCAAACGCCCACTTAGTAATGGCTGCAGGCGAATTCCAACTCTCCCACACTATTGCAATGGGAGCCTTAACGGTGGTTTGAACGGTCAGCGGTTTGCTCATGCGAATCCTTCCGGGATGTCGGCTGAAGGTTTGATATCGGGCAGGCGCAGCATTCTAAACGAGTTGTATATGCCAATGATACCGGCAAGAATCGGCACCAGTAAGGCAATCTGCAGGGCCACTTCACGCGATTCCGTGTTGATACGCAGGATTTCGTCCTTGATCGCGTCCGGCTGGTCCTTGACTTGGGACTCCAGCTGGGTGTTGCTCATCACCTCCGCGTCATGCTGCAGCGCCGTCGCAATCTTTTCCTGATCGGCTGGCGGCAGGACGGCAGATTGTTGGGCCAACGAGGTAAATGAGGTCGCCAGGGTGGCGAGCATCAGGCCGCCGGCCATGGCCAGACCGAAGGATAGTCCGAACGACCCGGAGGCTGAGTTGACGCCGGCCGCCTCACTCACGCGGGCCTCGTCGATGGGCGCGAGGGTGTAGTTATTGAGCTGGGATACGAGCAGCCCGAGACCGGCGCCGGCGATCGCCAGGGGGATAAAGAGCCACCAACCTGAATCGGCGCGCGGAACCAGCGGAAGTATAAGGAGCAGACCGGTGGTCGCAAGAATGTAGCCGGTGCGAATAATACTGGCGGGGCGGCGCTTCCCGGCTTTCTTGCCGGCGAGCAGGGCCATTCCAAACATGGTGAGTGACAGTGGCGCCAGGGTAAGACCGGTCTGCATGGCGTTATACTCGAGCGTCATCTGCAGAAAGATGGGCAGAGCGATCATGGCGCCGCCGAGAATGATGTTTTGCATCATGACCTGAGAGATACCGAGCCGGAAATTGGGCTTGCGGAACAGATCCGGATCGATGAGCGGTAGCTTGCCCTCACGTTTGCGCTTCACCAGCCACCAGCCCAAAGTAGCGAGGCCGATGAGCCCGATAGCAATGACTCCTCCGACCGACTCGGCGCCTTCCTGCCAGAGCAAGATACCCAAGACGACGCCGCCCATACCCACCACCGACAGCCCGGCTCCGACCAGGTCGATCTTCTTCTCGCCTTCGACCTGCACGTCTTTGATAAGTTTGGAATTCAATAGTATGACCGCGATGATGACTGCCTCCAGGAAGAACCCGGCGCGCCAGGAGATGAAGGTCGTGAGGAAACCGCCGAGCAGCGGCCCGACGGCGGCGGCGATGGCGGCGGCGGCCCCGACCAGCGCATAGGTCTTCTTCTGGGCCGCGCCGGTAAAGTTGCCGTGGATGAGCGACTGCATGGCCGGCAGCAGTAGTGACGCGCCCAGGCCGCCGATGATGGCCCAGAAAATTATCAGCGGCTGGATGCTCGGGGTGAGTGTCATGGTGATGGCGCCGATCGCGTAGGCGATCAACCCGAGAATATAGGCGCGTTTGCGGCCGAAGATATCCCCGATCTTGCTGCTGATAAGGATGAAGGCGGCCGAGACGAGCGCCTCCAGTGCGATGGCGGCTTGGACGCTGGAGATGTCAGTGTCGAGGTCATCGACAACCGCCGAGAGAGACACATTCATAAGAGAGGTGTCCACAACCAGTACAAACATAGCCAGCGCCAATAATATCGAGAGTTTGGTGCTCCCGTCGGACGCCGGTGGTGGTTGCTGGTTTGCCATGCGTCGATACTACGCCCGTCCATGGACGACGCAGCAGCCCATAAAAGCCAAAAAAGCGCGGCATTCGACGGTTACTTTTGGTGCCGCTAAAGAGAAACCGGGTATTATTATTGTGCTTATGCTAAAGTTAGCGTAACGTCCGGCGGCTATCTATGAACACAAGGAAACGCATGCCACCCATCAAAAAACGCCAACGCATCTCCCGCCCGGCCATAGCGGTGATGTTGGCAGCTTTCCTGGCGGCCGGATTCGCCGGTGCGTTGTGGTTTGCTACCCGGGCAGCTTATAGTGCTACGTCTGATCTCAACTCCGATGGCAAAGTCGATGTGATGGACTTTTCCATCCTGTTGTCGAACTGGTCCAAGACGGCTTCCGGCCTGAAGGGCGACCTGGACGGCAATGGCACGGTCAATATCATCGACTTGTCGACATTACTGAGCCACTGGGGTTCGGCGGTGGCAACACCCACGCCAACGCCCGCCACGCCAACGCCGACGCCGCCTACGGGGGGAATCAACACCTACATTGGCGCCTGCCCGGCCAATCCTGGCGGCACCTCCCTCACAGCGGCCCAGTCCGTTTTGAACAAATGGGGCACAGGAGCGGCGATCCGACAGTTTAACGGTGATATCACGACGGGGCCAAATCATCCGAGCGGAGCGTCGATAGTTCATACTTCCTATCGGCCAAGTGTGTCGCAGGTAAATAGCGGTGCGCTGGATACTCAGATTGAGGCGCTGATCCAGCGCACGCCGGCGGGCGACGTGATCGAGTTTTATCACGAGCCCGATAACGATGGTCTCACCGGCACCGGCATCACCGACATGATCAAGGCCAAGAACCGTCTATATGAGATCAAGCAGCGAGTGAAGCCGACTGTTCTGGTGGCGGCTACCATGACCGGCGGCTTCTTCGCCAACTACACCTCAGAGTCGGTCCGCCAGCCGTGGTACGGCTTGAAGGGCGACCTGGTGGGATTGGATGCCGACGGCGTGCATGACAGCACTGGTCCGACCTACGACACCAGTTACGCCGATGAGATCGCCGGGGTCAAAACGTTCATGACGCGCAACCCGTCAGCCGGCTGGATCGGCTGGGGCGTGCCCGAGCACGGCACATCGCGGCAACCGTGGGACACGACCGGCACGCCGCGGGCCAACTGGTTTGCGGCCCAAACCAAGCTGATGATCGACGCCGGCGCCCGCTACGTCATGCTGTACGACTACAACACCTCCGCGCACCAGCTAGCCAACGACTACAACCAGATTCTCACCGGTACGCCCGAGTTTACCGTGTGGAACAACCTGGTCGACAATAACCCGCACTGATACACGAGTAATCGCTCGGGTCAGGGCGTGAACTCTTTTGTGACTCCTGATATAGTATTCATAATGTTTACGCTTATCTCTCGATGGTGCGGGGCTGATGCCAAGACGCAGTAAAAAGCCGCGGCAAGGCAACCTGTTTCGGGTCCTGTTTTTGGCCGTGCTGGCTTTTGTGCTGCTGATCACGGTATTGCTCAACGGTAGTGAAGTTAGACTGCTAAATCCCAAGGGACTGATTGCACAGCAAGAGTTGTACTTGGGCTTGGTGGTCACCGCAGTGCTGGCGGTACTGATCGTGCCGTCACTTATCTTCGCCTACTTTGTGGCCTGGAAGTACCGCGAATCGAGCCCCAAGAAGGCCGCCTATGAACCCAATGCCCGTTACGGCAAGCGTCTCGACGTGGCGATTTGGGGGATCCCAACGGTATTTATGCTCATTCTCTCCCTTTTGCTCGTGCCGGCAACACACAAGCTGGAGCCAAAAAAAGCCATCGTTTCAAGCCAGAAGCCGCTCAATATCAAGGTCGTGTCGCTGCGCTGGAAGTGGGTCTTTATCTATCCCGAGCAGAAGATTGCCACGGTGAACTTCGTACAGATCCCGGTCGACCGGCCGGTGCAGTTTGACCTGACGGCCGACGAGTCGCCGATGAGTTCGTTTTGGATCCCGAACCTGAGCGGAATGCTGTACGCCATGACCGGGATGACGAACCAGCTCAATCTCGTGGCCAATGAAGAGGGTGATTACCCGGGGAGCTCGGGCGAGATCACGGGTTCCGGCTTTGCCGACATGAGGTTTACTGCCCGCGCCAGCTCCCAGGAGGAGTTTGATGAATGGGTGCGAGTGGTAAAGATGGCGCCGGAAACGCTTGATACCCACGAATACCAGGAACTGCTCGTGCCCTCAGAAGCCGACCCGCAGGTGGTCTACTCGGCTGTCGAGGATAACCTTTATGATAAAGTGCTTATGAAATACATGGCAGCCGGTGGGGGCCACGGGCATGGCGGGCACGGCGCTGCGCAACCGACGCCCAAGCCGCATAGCGACGCCCATGCCGAAACTGAGCCGCACACTCACGCAGAAGGTCACACCCACTGATGAAGACTTTTCTTACTGACATAGACTGGAAAGAGGTTATCCTCGGCAAGCTCGATGAGCGGGCGCTGCCCCATGAGTGGTTTACTATCGCCGGTTCGATATCCTTTATCGCCCTGGGTCTGTTCCTCGTACTACTCCTGACCGTGACGAAGCGGTGGACCTGGCTGTGGAAGGAGTGGCTGACATCGGTCGACCCGAAGAAGATCGGCATCATGTACTTCATCGTGGCCGGCTTTATGCTGCTGCGGGGCGGGCTGGATGCCATCATGATCTGGCTGCAGCAAGCGCTGGCGCCATCGTTCGGCATCGGTGAATCCGCCACCGGTTATCTGACCGCCAACCACTTCCAACAGATA
>JAQZBT010000112.1 GCA_029237755.1 Candidatus Saccharimonadota bacterium | reverse complement strand
AAAATGCTAAAACACAGACATTTCGGAAAAGTCCGAGCTCACCGGCATACCTCGTATGCGGGGTTGTTTTTTGTTCTGATACTGACGGGGGTGTTACTCATGGGTTACAGCATCTCGGTAGAGGCGGCGGATCCGGCCGTGAACCCGCAGTCGGGCTCGCTTGGCTTGACGGGACGGGTGCTGGGGCCGCCACCGACGCAACCCGCCACGATCGTGGTACCGCAAAACGGCACCCGTACGACCAGTAGTCCGATCACCGTATCGGGAACCTGTCCGGACGGTACTTTCGTCAGCCTGAGCCGCAACGGCGTCTACGGCGGGACGGCGGAATGCCAGGACAAGGCTTATTCGATGCTGGCGGACCTGTTTTTCGGGCAGAACATTCTGGTCCTATCGGTGTATGACGCGCTGGGGCAGTATGGGCCCAACTCGACGCCGGTGACGATCTTCTTCGCTCCGCCGGTGCTCGACCTTCCAGGTAACCCGTCCGCGGGCCGGCAGATGTTTCTGCAGATGAACGCTACAGTGGTGGCGGGTAATCCTAATGAGAATATCAGCCGAACAGTAACTATCGTGGGAGGCGTGGGGCCGTACGCCATCAACTGGGATTGGGGCGACGACGACTCGACTCTGATGAGCAAAGACAGCGACGGTGCCGTGACTGCCACTCATAAATACGATCGCCCCGGCACCTACAAGGTGGTGGTGCGAGTAACGGACAGTCTGGGTAACAGCGCGTACATAGAGTTCGTCACAGTGGTCAACGGACCGGTTGAATCATTCGGTACGACCAAGGGCAATGGTTCATCCTCCGTGCCCGGTACGCTGCTCGCGGTATGGCCACTGCTGCTATTAGCCTTGCTGATGACGATCTTCTTCTGGCTCGGTGAGCGGCGCGAATTGAAGAAACTGAAGCGAAAGCATCTGCTTGTCGGGTATTGACCTCCAACCGTAAGCGCGTTTTTGGTATACTGTTAGGTGAATAGAGGGCAGTTTACGGCGTATGGCTAAGGTGATTGCGATTGCCAACCAGAAAGGCGGGGTAGGGAAGACCACTACCACGATCAATCTTGGTGCCTATTTGGCGGCCAATAAGAACCGTGTTCTGGTCGTGGACTTGGATCCGCAGGGCAACACGTCGAGCGGTTTGGGGTTGGCGCGTGATGAATTGAGCGGTGACCTGTACGACGTGCTGCTCGAAGGTGTAGAGCCGGCGGCGGTGGCGCGGGAGACGGCCGTGAAGGACCTGCACGTGCTGCCGGCTTCACCAGTGTTAGCCGCGGCCGAGGTGGAGCTCGTGGCGGTGCCGCAGCGCGAGTTTAAGCTCAAGCAGGCGCTCGAGAAGCTCGACTATGACTATATCCTGATCGACTGCCCGCCCAGCCTGGGTATCCTGACGGTGAACGGCCTGGTGGCGGCGCACGACATCATCATCCCGGTACAGGCTGAGTTTTATGCTCTCGAGGGCCTCGGACATCTGGTGCAGACGGTGCAGCGGGTGCGCAGGGGCCTCAACCCGGCGCTGGGCCTGCTGGGCGTAGTCGTGACGATGCACAACGGCCGCACGACGCTGAGCACGCAGGTGCATGAAGAGGTGAAGCGGCACTTCCCGGACAAAGTATTTGATACCGTAATTCCGCGCAACGTGCGGTTGGCAGAGTCGCCCAGCCACGGCAAAACGATTATGCATTATGATGGTTGGAGCAAGGGCGCGCGCAGTTATAAGGCGCTGGCCAAAGAGGTGGAACACAGGGTGGCGAAAAAGGCTGCGGACAACAAGAAGGCGGTGAAGAAGTAATGGCAGAGAAGACCAGGGGACTCGGGCGCGGACTCGACTCGCTGATACCAACAGCGATCGTGGAGGACGAGTTTGACGTTACCGCCAAGGTAGACGAGAAGGGGCACCGCACAACCGGCGAAGAGATCGAGCTGGTAGCGGTCGAATTGGTAGACCCCAACCCGCACCAGCCGCGCACAGTGTTTGATGAATCAGCTTTGCAGGCACTGGCCGCGAGTATCCGGGTACATGGCATCCTGCAGCCGCTGGTCGGCTCCAAGGTTGGCGGCCGTTATGAGCTGATTGCCGGTGAGCGGCGGCTGCGGGCCGCGAAGATTGCCGGTCTCGACCGCGTACCGATGATCGTGCGCACGTTTGATGAGCAGTCCAAGCTGGAGCTGGCGCTCTTGGAGAACCTGCAGCGCGCAGACCTCAACCCGATCGAGTTGGCGACCGCCTACAAGAAACTCAATGACCAGTTCAACCTGTCGCTGTCGCAGATCGGCAGTCGGATCGGCAAGAGCGTCCCGACGATCTCTAACACCATGCGGCTGCTGCGGCTGCCGCTGGACGCCAAGCGGGCGCTCGTGGACCTGAAGATCACAGAAGGTCACGCGCGGGTGTTGCTGACGTTTGAGAATGAGAAAGACAAGATGCTTGAGATGCTCGACATGATCATCCGCAAGCATTGGAACGTGCGTCAGACGGAAGAGTTTGCGCGCGGCTGGAGAGGCGAGAAGGGTTCGAAGATGTTGGCGCAGGCCCGCATCAAGGAAGAGAGTGCGCTGAGTGTGGAACTGGCAAACTTCCTGGGGGCAAAAGTCATCCAGAAGAAGCGGGCCAAAGGGGGAAGATTGATTATCGATTACTACTCCGAGGAAGAACTTGACCGCATCTACCGGACCATCAAGGGCGAAAACCAGTAACCGTCGGCTCGGCCTGATACCCAGGCGGCGACCGTCGAACGGCGTGTTGTTGGCATGTCTCGCGGCGATGCTGGTGCTGGGCGTAGTGGTAGTGCTGAACACGCGCGCCGCCACCTGCACGGTCGATGCCAAACTGGTCAACTCTTGCCGACCCTGGCTGTCGGCAGCGACAGCTCATTACACCATGGCCGGCGACGCTTGGACGTCCAGTGTCCAATTTCCATACTTCGAAAAGCGGCTCAACAATCCCGAGGTCCTGAGCAACGTCAACGCTGCCACGACCGTGAGCAAGAAACTCGACTTCGTCCACACCTATGCGGGGTACGGTGATACGGTGAGCACCTGGGAAAAGAGCATGGTCAACCGCGCCAATACCTACCTGCAGCTAAACTGGAAGCCGACACCCGGCGCCTTCAACCTGGCGGACGGCCGGGACGCGACGGTCAACTCTAACATCGACAAGATGGCCAACAGCATCA
>JAQZBT010000111.1 GCA_029237755.1 Candidatus Saccharimonadota bacterium | reverse complement strand
TTCACGGGAGCGAGGCATCCTCGAAAACTTCCTGCGCAACATCTCCGTGTCCAAGCTGATCTCCCCCAACTTCGGCTGGGCCGACATCATCCCTGAGCGCGTATTGCAGCCGTCCCCGCGGATGGCACTGAGCGAAGGTGGTGAGCAAGCTTTGGGTTGGCGCGGCGCTGTGAACGGCGCAGTAAGGGAATCGGCGGACATCAACGCCGGCCCGGCCCGCGGCGTGATTCGATGACGCTTCTGAGATTGACTGTGGCGGGCGACACTGAGTCGCCCGTCGCGCTGAGGAAACCCGAGCGCCGCCTGAGCCGAGCCAGGATGTCCGCCTGGCTTCCGACCTGGCGCTCCTGGGCTCGACGACGCCGGGCCTTCCTGATTGTGCTCATTACCGGGATAGCCCTGCGGTGCTGGCAGCTCAACGGCCTTGGTTTCAACAGCGACGAGGCAGTCTATGCCGGACAAGCGGCAAGCATCGCCGGGCAGGAGCAGTACCTACCGTATTTTCCGATCTTCCGTGCCCATCCACTGCTCTTCCAAGCGTTGCTTTCGCTGCCCTACCAATTCGGAGTTGTCGACGTGGTGGGCCGGCTCCTAGCGGCAGCATTCGGCGTGGGAACCGTGGTACTCGTCTACTACCTAGGCAAGCTCCTCTACGGCCACCGTGCCGGCATCGCCGCTATGACACTGCTCGCGGTTATGCCGTATCACGTCACGGTTTCACGGCAAGTGTTGCTCGACGCACCGATGGTCTTCTTCGCCACGGCAGCCCTTTACGCACTCGTGCGCTACTGCATGCACCATGGGACGCGCTGGCTTATCGCGGCTGGCGCTCTGATGGGCCTGGCCATGCTGGCCAAGGAAACGGCCATCGTGTTGTTCGGCGGCATCTACTGCTTCTTCGTGCTCAACCACACCGTCAAGCTGCGCCTTAAGCGCGCGGCGCAAGCAGTTGCGATTGCTGGTGTGATTGCGATTGCTTTCCCGCTGACACTGCGCCTAGCTGGCGCGACCCGCAGCGGCGGCAATTACCTGGTCTGGCAGCTGCTTCGCCGAGCCAACCACCCGATCGACTTCTATCTGACGTTTGTGCCTATGGTCATTGGCCCACTACTGCTTGCTATAGCGGTCCTCGGCCTGATCCTGGACCGCAAGCAGCTGAGCTGGCGTGAGGGACTGCTGGTCAGTTGGTGCATCGTCCCCATCGTGTTCTTCACCTTGATGCCGATCAAGGGCTTTCAATATTTGCTCCCTCTGGCACCGCCGCTCGCCCTGTTGGCGGCACGTGCCCTTACTAGCCCGACAATTTGGTCAAGGCTCACTGGTCGGATCCGGCACCGACGGATGGCCGTTCAGAACGGCGCATTGTTCTTGACGGCGCTAACGCTCATAGTGCCTGCCTGGCTTGCCATCCGACCCTCCGATGACCAGGTGTTTCTGGCTGGAACCGGCGGCCTGCCAGCGGGTCGGGAAGCGGGAACGTGGATCGACAACAACATCCCGCAGGGCTCGACGCTGATGACCATCGGCCCATCGATGGCAAACGTCATAGCCTTTTACGGCCATCGTCAGGCCTACGGCTTGTCGGTGAGCCCGAACCCACTGAACCGCAATCCGTCCTACACCGCGATCGAGAACGCGGACCTCATGCTGCGCGAGGGTGCGATTCAGTACGCAGTCTGGGACTCCTTCTCGGCCGCTCGCTCGCCCAGTTTCTCGGATCGGCTGCAGGAGTACGTAAGAAAGTACGACGGCATCGTCATCCATTCCGAGACGGTCCAAGTCGATAACCGCGGCGGACCAACGACCATCCGGCCATTGATCATCGTTTACGAGTTGCGACCATGAGGAAGCTGTTTTTCCTGACAGCGGCACTTATCTTGGCCGCCCTGCCGACTGTGCCCGCTGCGGCGGCGCCGGTCGAGGACGCCCCGACCACGACCCCGATCCAGCACGTCGTGTGGATGATGCAAGACAACCACTCCTTCGATAACTACTTCGGCACGTATCCCGGCGATGTGGATGGCATCCCCGAGGGCGTATGTCAGCGGCTGAAAATGAACTCGGAATCGACTCGGGGATGTGTGCAACCGTTCCATATCGGCGACACGCCCATCGAAGATCTGAGCCAAGGGCCAGGCGTACAGCGCCGCCAGTACAACAGTGGACGGATGGATGGCTTTGTGGCGGCCTACCGAAGGCTTGGCCTGGACGGCAGCTCCGCCATGGGGTACTACGACGGCCGTGACATCCCATTCCATTGGAATGTTGCCGATCAGTACGTGCTGTTCGACCGATTCTTTGCCTCAACTACGGTCGGTAGTCGCGAGGCTTACCTCTACTGGGTGGCGGGCCAGGCACCGACCGGACAGACGCCGCTGCGGAGCAGTGCCGGATACGACGCCTTGCCAACCGTCTTCGACAAGTTGCACGAGCGTGGCATCTCGGCCAAGTTCTACGTAGAGAACTTGGATCCTGCGGCCCGCCCCAGTCAGCTGATCAAGGTTCCGCTCCTGAGTATGAAGCGGTTTGGTGATGACGGCGCTCTAAGTGGTCAGGTCGTCGACCTGAGCCAGTACTATCTCGACCTTCGCAATGGCACTCTTCCGGCTGTCTCCTACATCGTGACCACCAGCTCGAGTGAGAATCCTCCTGGGGATCCCAGGGCGGGCTCACGTACCTTGCGCAAGATCACCAACGAGCTGATGAAGAGCTCCGCCTGGTCGACATCGGCGTTGATGTGGACGTATGACGGATGGGGCGGCTGGTACGACCATGTGCCGCCACCAAGGGTGGACAGCCGTGGCTACGGCTTTCGCGTCCCTGCGCTGCTCGTCAGCCCGTACGCCAAGAGGGGGGTAGTCGACCACACAGTGTTGGACTACACCGCCATGCTGCAGTTCATTGAGACCAACTGGAATGTGGAGCCGCTGAGCACCCGTGACAGGCAATCGGCGGGCCTGACGTCAGCCTTCGATTTCAACGCACCTCCCCGCCCGGCTACATCGCTGTCGTGGACCTGGCCAGCGCCGCAGGTGAGGGCGGCCGCAGATAGCCCCGCACCTGTGATTTACAGCGTCTACGGCATCGCCGTCGCGCTCCCAATCGCCATAGTGGGCCTGGCCGCCCGGTGGGGACCCACACCCATCTCTGTCGCTCGAGCGGCGGTCCTTGTGCGCTCGAGCTTCGAATCAGTGCGCGAGCGGGCTGGGCA
>JAQZBT010000110.1 GCA_029237755.1 Candidatus Saccharimonadota bacterium | reverse complement strand
GGACAAGGTCATCCACGGTAATCTCCTGATCAGCCCGCCCCACGGCTATCACGCCCTTGGAGTTCTGGCTGGCCACGTGGCCACCGTCGATAGAGATAGTAGCGCGGTCGATTGCTACGCCTGAGATGCGCTCGGCTTCGTCTACGGCCGCCGTAATCGACGACACCGTCTCTTCGACGTCTACGACCACACCTTTGCGCATACCGCTGGTAGGTGCCGTTCCGACGCCGATCACACTCGGTAACGCCGCCCCTTCTTCATGCAGACCAACAATGCAGCAGACCTTGGTGCTACCAATATCGAGTCCGATGTAGATTTGTTCTTGAGGTCGTACAGCCACGGGCCGAAATGCTCCCTATTGCATCATATTATAGTTCTTGTGCCACAAACTGCGCAATTCCCTATTGCAGGTAGTATATACCTCGCGGCTTCCCCGTCACAGTTCCAACCCGCTGAACAACTTATTTATGCAACTGCAGCTCTAAACTGTCAGAGTTTCGCATCCGCTATCTGTAACGAGTACTGTGTGTTCAAACTGTGCGCCGAGACTTCCGTCCGATGTTCGGATGGTCCAGCCGTCCTGATCGACGTAAATGTGGCGTCCGCCCAGTGTCGCCATTGGCTCAATCGCAATCGACATGCCGGTTTTGAGTCTCGCACCGGTGCCGGCCCGACCGTAGTTGAGAATGATTGGGTCCTCATGGATACCGTGCCCAACGCCATGGCCGCTCAGTTCTTCGATGATCCCGAGCTTGTCACGCCGCAGCCGCTGTTCAATCGCGTGAGATATATCACCCACCCGGGCACCGTCGCGCACCTCCGCAACACCCAGCTCCAACGCCTCACGGGTAGCCTTCAGCAAGCGCGCCTGCTCGGCGGTCGGCTCTGCTCCGGCCACTACCGTCACAGCGCCGTCCGTGAACATGCCCTCAAAATTCACGCCAAAGTCCAGGCCAACCAGGTCGCCCTTCTCGATCACCCGCTTCCCGGGGATGCCATGCACGACCTCATCGTTGACGGAGATACAGATAGTCGCAGGATATGGTGGCACGCTAGGGTCCGGTGAATAGCCAACGAACGTCGGCTTGCCACCCAGGGCCGCCATCTCCTTCGTCGCCAGGTCACCCAGAAACCCAGTCGTCTGACCCGGCTCCAAAACCGCTACCAACCGCCGCAACACCTCAGCCAGGATGCCGCCGCTCGTCCTCAACCGCTCGGCCTCAGCCGGCGTCTTTACCTTGTTCATCATGAGATAAGCGCTTCTTTCTCCAGTACAGCCACGATCTGCTGATGCACTTCCTCAATACTTCCCCGTCCATCAACCTCGGCCAACAGACCGAGTTCGCGGTAGTGCTCCGCCACCGGACGCGTCACTTCATCAAACAACTTAAACTTGGCCCGGATCGCTTTGGGCGCGTCATCAGCCCGTCCCCGTAGACCAAGCCGCTTCAGGCTCGTCTCGATATCGAGATTTATCAGAACAACGACTCGCAGGCGGCGTTCGAGCTTGGGCAGCTCCTCTTCCATCCAGCGCACGTTGCTGGCTGTCCGCGGGAACCCGTCCAGCACCACCATGTCATCCTTCGGCACCTCGCGAATCGCCTCACCGATGATGCGCTCCACTTCGTACGCGGGCGCTAATCGGCCATCGGTCATCTGTGCCGCCACTTCAGGGTTCTGTCGCAGCAGCTTGCCGCTCGAGAAATGGACCGCACCGTACTTTTCGGCCAGCAGGTCGCCCTGCACTGACTTACCCGCACCTGTCGGACCCATCAGAACAATTAGACGCCCCATACCAACCTCACAATCGCCGGCACAAAGATCGCCACGCCCATCATGATCGCACCCACCGAAGCCACTAGCACAGCACCGGCCGACATATCTTTAATAATTTTGACCTTACCGTTCTCCCTTGGCTCAACCAAGTCGAGTATGCGTTCAATAGCGGTATTGATAATCTCAGCCAGGAAAACGATGATCACCACGAAGAAGACGGCCGCCAACTCGGCTTTTGAGATATTCAAAACCACGCCGGTAATCAGCGCCAGGGCCGCAAACGCCAGGTGTATCCGAGCGTTCTTTTCGTGCTTAATTACATGCATAACTCCATGCCAGGCATGCTTCACGCCGGGCATGAAACCGCGCTGGATATAAGGATGGACGCGCTCCACATGGTCGTCTACGACCGGCGTGAGTGTTGTCTTCGCTTCTTTCATGACCCTAGCCTCTCTCGGACCAGCTTGCTCACCAGACCGCCCTCGGCTTTGGCGCCGACGCGCTTCATCACGCCGCCGATCACCGCGCCCATCTGCTTCATGTCGGTGGCGCCGGTCTCGGCAATCACCTCATCGACGACCTTAGCGAGTTCATCCTCGCTCATGGCCTCGGGCAGGTAGCTTCCGATAATCTCCAGCTCAGACTCCTCCTGCTTTTGCAGGTCGTCTCTGCCGGCCGACCTGTAGGCCTCTACCGAGTCCCGCCGCTGCTTGGCTTCGCGCTGCAAGACCTTAAGCGCCTCGGCCTCCTCGAGCGGATGCCCCAGCTTTATCTCTTCGTTCTTCATCGCCCCGCGCAGTAAGCGCACAACGTTCAATCGGTCAGTGTCGCCGGCCTTCATGCTGGCCTTCATGTCTTCGGTCAGTTGTTCGACTAGTGTCACTTCATATCCTATTTCTCTCCTGTCATTGTACCGGACTCTTCCCTTATTAGCGAAATGCTGTCGGGACATAAAAAAAGACCCCGAGGGACCTTTTTCTATTTTTGAATGCCTAGCGGCCGAGGTAGGCTTTGGCTTTGGCGGCCTTGCGGGCTGACTTTCGGATGGCGATCTCGCGCTGGGCGCGCTTGGTCAACGGCTTCTCAAAGTATTTGCCGCGGCGGGCAATACCAAGTACACCTGACTGCTGCACTTTCTTGTTGAAGCGGCGGATCAGGTTCTCGAGCGACTCTTTGTCGTCTTTGCGTGTAACTTGAAGCATGTTGTATCACCTCCTTTCGTCAGAGCATTCGGTCGTTAGATTAAGACTTGGCTAGGTTACCAGAAAATCGAGGCTAGAGCAAGCTGCTGGACGGCACTTTGTCGTCCGCGCTCTTTGCGCCGAGGACATGGAAATGAAGGTGGTCAACAATTTGGCCGGCCGGTCGCCCGACATTCACCGCTACCTTATAACGTCCCTTTAGACCTGCCTGGTGCGCCACGCTCTGCACCGCTGCCA
>JAQZBT010000109.1 GCA_029237755.1 Candidatus Saccharimonadota bacterium | reverse complement strand
TATGGCCCTTTGTGATGGTAGTGGCGGGGGCGTGCGGTGGGTCTTTGACCTCGGGTTCGAGCATCAGAATCTGGGTCATTTCGGCGGCATCGGCGAGGGAGCGTTCGATGTTGCGGGCGACACGGCCGACGTTCCAGAGGTTGCCGAAGATACTCCAGATCAGGGCCTGGATCAAGACCAGCTGGCCAAGGTCAATCTGGCGGTCGGCGACGAGCTTGAGCGAGAAGACGAAGACGAGTGATTCGAAGCCGATCATGAGGATGGCCTGCCAGGCGTGAATCAGTTCCTGTAGTATCCAGTCGCGGCGGGCGGCCAGGTAGTGGTGGGTGGTGATGTCGCCATAGGCGCGGATTTCGTCGCGCTCGCGGGCAAAGTACTTGATGGCCGAAACGTTGGTCAGGTTGTCGGCCAGGCGGGCGGTGACTTTGGTGTGAGCCGCGGCGGAGCGTGCTGAGGCCGGCATCTTCTTCTTGAAGAGGATCACGGCCGAGACGATATAGAGCGCACAGAAGGCCAGCAAGCCCCAGGCTACCAGCGGAGCGAACATAAAGATGATGAGAAACGAGAAGGAGATCCGGATCGCGAGCGATAGGATGTCGAACGCGAGACTATCGTAGAGCCGCTCGAACGACGAAACGAACCGGTTGGCCTGGGTGACAAGGGCGCCGGAGAACGAGCCGGTAAAGAAGCGGTAGCTGAGGGTGGTAAGGTGATTGAAGACACTCTGCTCGAGGTCGCGCACGACTCCGATCTGCATCTTGACTAGAGCTATGCCCGAGATGCGCCAGAAGAGCCAAACGCCCGCCTGGGCGAGCAGGTAGAGAGTGATGATGGTACCGAAGGCGGCCCAGAAGTCGGCGCCGGGTTTGGCCAGGAAGCCAGGCAGCTCGCCCAGGCCTTCGGAGAGCAGGTACGGCACGGCGATGCTTTGCAGCGCCACGGCTGCAGCCACCAGGACCAAGTGCATCCAGACCCAGCCGCGGTAGGGGCGGAGGGCCTGCCAGTAGAGTTTGATGGTCTTGGACGGAGTTTTGGGGCGAGACATACTCCGAGAGTATAACACTAGAGGTATGGCGGGAAGGCGTGGTGGGCGGCGCTACGGAGCGGCCGAGGTCCGACCTTCACCGTGATGCTGGAATCCCGGTTGTGCTTAGCTACTCTGCCCTACGGGCTGATAGCTACTCTATCCAGGCAATCTCGGATTCGCCAATGCGCACGGTGTCGCCGTCCTGGACGCCCTGGCGGCGCAGCTCGCGGGCCACGCCGGTCTTGCGCAGGATGTCGCGCAGTCGCTCGACGGCGTCGTCCTGATCAAAGTTGGTGCGGTTGGCGAAGCCTTCCATGCGGTCGCCGGTGACGCGGAACACGCCCTCCCCTTCGACGGTGACGTGCCAGACGTCGGGCAGCGTGGTGATGTCGATGACCGGCACGGCGGCTTCGGCCCGCACGCGCTCTTGCTCGGTGCGGGCGACCTTCACCAGCTTCACGGCTTCGCGCAGCAGAGGCAGCACGCCCTCGTGGGTCTGGGCGGAGATGATGTAGGGCTGCTTGGCGCCGTTGGCCTTCTTGACGGCCTTGGCCGCTTTGTCGAGCTGCTCGGAGGAGACGGTCTCGGCCTTAGTCAGGACGACCAGACGCGGCTTGGTGGAGAGGTCGACCTGGTATTCGGCCAGCTCTTTGGAGACGACCTCGAAGTCGGCGGCCGGGTCGGAGCTGCCGGCGTCAATCAGGTGGATGAGGACGGCAGTGCGTTCGACGTGACGCAGGAAGTCGTCGCCCAGGCCCTTGCCTTGCGAGGCGCCTTCGATGAGACCGGGGATGTCTGCGACGAGGAAACCATAATCGTCGACGTCGACGACTCCAAGGTTGGGAACGAGGGTGGTGAAGGGATAGTCGGCGATCTCGGGCTTGGCGTTGGAGATGACAGACAACAGCGTGGACTTGCCGGCGTTGGGTAGACCGACGAGGCCGACGTCGGCGACCATCTTGAGCTCGAGTCGGAGTTTGCGCGATTCGCCGCGTTCGCCGAGTTCGGCGTTGCGCGGGGCCTGGCGGGTGGACGACTTGAAGTGGGCGTTGCCGAAGCCGCCGCGGCCGCCCTTGGCGATCACGGCCTCTTGATCGACGGTGTTCAGGTCGACGAGCAGCTCGTCACCGTCCCAGACCTGGGTGCCCTGAGGGACCGGTACGATGGCGTCTTCGCCGGACTTGCCGTGCATGCGGTTGCCGCCGCCGGGTTCGCCCTCGTCGGCCTTGATTAGGCGGGCGTTGCGGTAGTGCGAGAGGGTGTTGAGGTTGTGATCCACACGGAAGATGACGTCGCCACCATGGCCGCCATCGCCGCCGTCTGGGCCGCCCATGGCGCGGTATTTCTCGTGCCGAAAGCTGAGGCGGCCATCGCCGCCTTTACCTGCGCGTACTTCAATTGAGGCTGTATCTGCAAACATTGTGCAGAAATTATACCAAGATTTGATTTTTCATTCCAGTCATGTTCAAATAGGGAGCAATCGGCGCACCAATGACGGCGCGCCGGCTACCTGCACCACACAACCGAATCAATAGTTGCGAGAGGAGTCGAATGCGCTGGCATAACGACGATTTCAAGCTTTCCCAGGAAGACGCAGCGACGTTTGCGGCCATGACGGCCGGATTCGTGCCGAGTTGGCCGATCCGCCTGAAGCGCCGGGTACGCGCCCTGGGCGACTTCCTGCTGATGGCGATGTCGACTACGGGACCCAACCGTAACATCATGCCGACGCCTCCCTACGTCTGGCTCCGGCCGCCGTTTTAGGCGTACAGTAGTTGTTTTCACCGCGCGAGTCGTGGTGAAGTGTTGAGAACTCGCACGGCAACGGCGCCGAGTGAGACATTTTTTGCACCTGGAACTCCTGGTCTAGAACCTCGAGGAGGTTGGAAAATGGCGTTGAGCAAAGCGGATGAGGCCGCCTTCACGGCGATCCAGGAAAACTACAGCCAAGTCGGCACCAACCCGAAGGACACCGCCGAAGTCACTAAGGCGGTCATTGGTGGATTCTTCGCGCTGGTGCGCGGCTGGCTTTCAAGCGGTGGCGCACTAGACACAGAGGGCACGCAGTGACCCTCTACCGGTGCAGAGGCCCGGGCTGATTGGATTAAATACTAATCCGGTTGGCCTGGGCCTCCCTTGCGTTATGGTACTAGTTATGTTGTACTTATCGCGTCCGAACCCGACTTAGTTCGGGTCACAAGGGCCCGCACAGTTTGACACCACCAGGGGGTAGTAATGGACAAATCGACGCAAGTCAGGCCCAGCGACGAACACACAGAGACCGGGCGACGTGGTATCCATCCCAAGGCGGACCAGATCAACCGGATCACGTCCACGGTGTGCGTGAGCGCCATCGGCATGATGATTGCCATGCTCGTCGTGGACCTCACCGTGGGCATCTCCAGTCTCGGTCCATTGGCCGTCACTCTGATCGTCAGCGCCATGGCTGCGGGCGGTGTCTGGGTGAAGTTCCTGTTCGGATACTGGATCCAACTGTTCCAGATGCGCTTGGCTGATAAGCCGTTTTAACGGCGTGACCGACGCCCCGCGTAGTGCATCACGTGCGGATACCGCGACCCCTAGGGGTTGCGGTTCCACAGCAATAATCAACAAAAAAGCCCGGCCTTTATGGTCTGGGCTTTTTTGTTGCTAGTAGATGTAGCGGAACGTTGAGGCGGGGACGGTGCGCCAGGTGACGCGGTTCCAGTTGCCGTTGTAGTTCATCTCGGAGACGGTCACCATGCCGCC
>JAQZBT010000021.1 GCA_029237755.1 Candidatus Saccharimonadota bacterium | reverse complement strand
GTTTCTGCAGCAAAGCGCTTGAGCTATTTTGAAGCCCTGTGGCGTAGAGTTCGGCGGCGAGGGTAATTGGTGCAGCTAGCGCCCGTACGATGCGTCCTGCGGCCTCTGGTGAGGTTACACGGGCACTGAGGCCCTGGGCATCGGCGGTGCGGCCGGCCAGGCCAAAGGCGAGCGCTGCCAGCACGATATCGTCCTCGGTGCGGCCGGGTTCGATGAGCCGGGAGGCTTCGTTGGAAGCATCGGTGGGCCGGCCGATCTCAATCAGGGTGCGGACCTTGAGCTGCTCGACCTCACTCCCCTGCCCCGCTCGCTCCAGGGTCACCAGGGCCAGGTCTGCTTGTCCGGCGGCGATCTGCGTGCGGGCGAGTCGGATATGGGCGGTGTGGTTAGCCGGATCGAGATAAGTAGCCAAGAGATAATCGTTGGCGGCTTCCGGTCCTTTGGCCTTGTCACCGGCTGTTACGAGGTGCGAGGAACGGTCACGCGCAGCCTGTAAAGTCACCGGCCAAAGCGAGGCCATTGCCATGGCAGCAGCTATGACTGTACCGGCGGCGACAGCTGCGAAAACGGGTTCGGGACGGAGGGTTTGCATGTTAGTTCGATACTAGCACGAGCGTAATCCCCTACCCTTCCAACGCGGCGAGCTGCTCTCCCAGCCGCTCAAGCAGGCGTTGGGTTTCGGCCAAGCGGTCGCGGGTGTCCTGGACGACTGCTGCCGGCGCCGACTTTACGTAGCCCGCGTTGGCCAACTTGGCTTCGAGGTTTTGAGCATAGGACTGCTTCTCTGCCTGATAGCGGTGAAGCCGGTCTTTGCGCGCCTTGATAAGGGCGGCGTCGGCTTCGATCCAGGCGGGAGCCGTGGTGCCGAGATAGAGCCCACTCCCCTCTTTGACGAGTTTGAGGTCGCCGGCGCGGGCGAGGCGCTTCACCAGGTCGGCCGACTCGGCTAGGTTCGAGTTAGTGGTCAGTACTACCGGTTTGGAGAGCTGCTCTTCGGCGGCAACGGTACGGGCGGCCTGAACGACGGATTTGAGCTCCTCGAAGTGACGCGCAGCCGCTTTATCCGGCGTTCTTGTTTTGTCTACAACGGGCCAGTCGGTAGTGATCAGCGCTGTGTCGCGGTCGGGCAAATGGCTCCAGATGGCTTCAGATACGAATGGCGCGATGGGGTGGACGAGCGTCAGGATGGTCTCGAGCGTGTGCACCAACAGATCGTGGTTAGGGGAGACCTTGGAAGCCTCAACGTACCAGTCTGCGAAATCGTCCCAGAGCAGGGAGTATACGATCTGGCCGGCATCGGAGAAGCGGTAGTCCTCAATAGCGGTCGTGACGTCCTTGATTGCAGCGTTGAGCTTGGCTTGCATCCAGTGGTCAGCAGGGGAGTGGAGCTTGGGAGCAGCAGGGGAGTAGTCCTCCGGCAGTGAGCTCAGGATGAAGCGGGCGACGTTCCAGAGCTTGTTGCAGAAGTTGCGGTAGCCTTCGATCTTGCGCTCAGAGACAGAGCCGTCGTTGCCGGGCGTGATGCCGATGGTGAGGGCAAGCCGGAGGGCGTCAGTGCCGTATTTGTCGGTCATCTCGAGGGGGTTGAGGACGTTGCCCTTGGACTTGGACATCTTCTTGCCGTGTTCGTCGGTGACGAGGCCGTGGAGGTAGACGGTGCGGAAGGGGACCTCGCCGGTACGGAAGAGGCCAAACATGATCATGCGCGTGACCCAGAGGAAGAGAATATCGCGGCCTGTCTCCATGACAGAGGTGGGGTAGTGGCCCTTCTCGAAGTCGCCGGTGGCCATGAGGGTCGCAAACGGCCACTGGCCGGAGCTAAACCAGGTGTCGAAGTTGTCAGTCTCGGCCTCGTAGTTGCCCTCGCCGTAGATCTTCTTGGCCTCCGCTTCGGTCCCGATGATGTATTCAGGCTTGGTTTTGTCATCGGACAGACTGTAGAAGACGGGTATATTGATGCCCCACCAGTTCTGGCGGGAGATGTTCCAGTCACGCAGGTTCTCCATCCAGTCGAGCGCGACCTTGGTGAAGCGCTCGGGCACGAACTTCACGTCACCGTTTTTGATGGCCTTGATGACAGGCTTCTTGAGCTCGTCGACGCGCAGCCACCATTGCTCGACAGTGAGGGGCTCGATGAGCGTGCCACAGCGGTCGTGGAAGCCGACGGAGTGGGTGTAGTTCATATCAACGTGGTCCATCAGGCCCTTGGCCTCCATGTCAGCGGCGACTGCGATACGCGCCTCGTCGGCCGGCATGCCGGCGTATTTGCCCGCGATGGGCAGGAGGCGGCCGTCGGTGCCGATGACAGGTACGACCTCGAGGCCGTGGCGCAGGCCCATCTCCCAGTCGTTGGGGTCGTGAGCGGGCGTGACCTTGACGGCGCCGGTGCCGAAGGCGGGGTCGACGTGGTCATCGGCGATGACCTTGATCTTGAAGGTGTGACCGAGGACCGATTCGGCGTCGATCTCTTTGCCTACTAATTTGGCGTAGCGCTCGTCTTTGGGGTTCACGGCGATGGCGGTGTCACCGAACTTCGTCTCGGGGCGGACGGTGGCCAGGACGAAGGGTCCGTACTTGATGTAGTAGAGCGGGTCGGTCTGCTCGCGGTATTTGACCTCGATGTCGGCGAAGGCTGAGCGGCAGAAGGGGCACCAGTTGACGATGCGGTTACCGCGGTAGATGAGGCCATCATCGTGGAGGCGCTTGAAAGTGTCGTAGACGGTTTCGACGATGTCTTCATCCAGCGTGAACTTGAAGCGCGACCAGTCGACGGAGAAGCCGAGCTTGCGGATCTGGTCGGTCATGTTGCCGATGTTGGATTGGGTGTAGTCCCAGACCTGCTTGTAGAACTCCTCGCGGCCGAGGTCGAAGCGGGACTTGCCTTCCTTGGCGAGCAGGCGCTCGTAAACGACTTGGGTCTCGATGCCGGCGTGGTCGGCGCCCGGGAGCCACAAAGCCTTGTGGCCCTGCATGCGGCGGTAGCGGGTGAGAATGTCTTCGACTACGTACATAGCGTGGCCGAGATGGAGGTTACCGTTGGCGTTGGGCGGGGGCAGGATGATGGTGAACGGGTCTTTGGGGGCCTTGGGATTGGGCTTGAAGGCGCCGGACTGCTCCCACCCAGCATAAATTTTGGCCTCGTACTGGGTAGGGTCGTAGGCCTTCTCGAGCTGAAAATCGGTTGTTTTGGACAAGATATTGCTCCTCTGAACGTTGTCGTTATGTGGCGAGGAAACGCCGGGTTGTATTGAGTTCAATGTTAGCGATTTAAGCGGGATAAAGATAGGTTAAGCGTATTAACGCGAAGCGCCCGTTCCTTCGCGATGCTTGGGAACGGGCGGGTGCTTCGGGTGAAGCGGTGCTACCGAGGGGGAAGGTAGCGGGGTAGGTTGTCCATCAGCCATTCGGCCAACTTGGTCTCTTGGCCGCGGCTCGTGGCGTCGTTGGCCATAGTGTAGGCCATGACGCCGTGCTCCTCGAAGAAGAGCGAGATGCCGTATTGCTCGCCGTTGCGCTGGAAGGTCCAGCCGCGAACGTCACCTTTGGTGAACTTGCGCGAGGGCTCGCCGGGCAGGTAATCCGTGTCACGGAAGCCGTGCTCGGCAAAGTCCAGGTCGGCGTAGACAACTGTCAGGGTGATGCCTTGCTCGTCGTTGGTAGCCCCTTCTGGCTGATACAGGCATCCGAGGATGACCGTATTGTCACCGACTTTGTCGTACTGCACGCCAACGGCTTGGGAGACGTCGGCGGCAGGGATGAAGCAGGTAGTGCCGCGCTCGAGTGCCCAGACGTGCTGTCCGACGTGACGGTCGGGATCAGTAACGCGGGGTGTGGAGCTGGGGCTTGGGGTGTCAACTTGAGCGGGTCGCGGTGCAGGTGCAGGTTGATCCATGGCGCCGAGGGCGGCTAGGACAACGCAAACTGCTGCGAAGATGCAGGCAGGTATCAGGTAGGAACGTCGCATTCCTAAGGTCCTTTCGGTAGAGGAATGGTCGAAGACAACTATACACTAAAACGCTTATGTAGTCAATGGATATATCTGGGAAAACATGTTGACACATGCGCGACTAGATGGTACAGTGTCGTATCTATGAAGACCCCGGCCATGCAGAACATCACGACTTCGATCAAGAAGAACCTTCGGTACAAGCCGGCGGTGAGCGTGCGCCCTCGTTTCTACGACCTGTCGATCGACGACCAGACCCAGTCCACGGCTGTCGACACCATCGCCAATGCGGTTCGCCTCTACACCACGATGCGCACCCTGTGGCGCAAGGGCACACCGGCCGAAGACGGCGTTTGCTACGTAAAGGTCAAAGACCAGTTCGTCGAGATCAAGCTCAACCGTTCCAAGTTCTAATCTGTAAAACGTTCGCATCAAGCCTGCCTTAATGGTAGGCTTTTTGATATGAACAGATTAGAAGCAGCCATCACAGCGGTGCGCGCCGGGGGCGCCGAAATACTCAGTCATAACCCCGACACAGCCAGAGTGATGATGAAGTCAGGGGAGTCCGATGTTGTAACGTCGGCGGACTTGGCAAGCGACGCGGCGGTGACCAAAGTCCTTTCGGAGTCCCTGCCGGGTGATGTTGTGGTCAGCGAGGAGAGTGATGCGCAGACTCGGAAGCAACTCTATGAGAGCGACTTTACGGGGTGGGTCATCGATCCGCTCGACGGGACCAATGCCTTCCGGGACCGCATGAACTATTCCGGTGTTTCAGTGGGCTACATCGAGAACGGCGAGCCTGTAGTCGGTGCGGTCTATGACCCGTACCGGGATGAGCTGGTGGCCGCAGAGAGAGGGCGGGGAGCGCGCCTCAATGATCGGGTGATGAAGGTTGGTCAGCGATTAACATTCGACAAATCAACCCGGGTCGCTTTTAGCAACACTTACCGCGACGGCGGGACAAGAGAATCCATAGAGCGCCATCTCCGCTTGCCGGTGGTGCCCTGGACGATTTGTCTTGGCAGTTCCGTGCTTATAGCCCGCGATATCGTGGCCGGGCGGATAGATCTGTACCACCACAACGGCCTCAGTCCATGGGACAATGCCGCGATGTTTCTGATAATTCTTGAAGCTGGCGGTAAAATCACCGGTGTGAATGGTGAGCCGGTAACCTGGACGACAGACTCTTTGGTGATGGGAAACACTGCTCTAGTTGATGAGTTTGTAAAGCTCACAGCGCCAGTAGCGGTTTAACTACCCGCGACTACTGGTTCGCAGTCCGAGTCGGCCTCGGTCCAGTACCAGTGAGGCTCGCTGCTTACTTCTACGTTGTATGGGTAGGTGAGCGTGGGTATGACGTTGGCCGGGAAGGGTTCCGGGTGCTCAACGACGTGCTTCTCTTTCCAGGTGATCGAGCCTCCCGCTGGAATAGCGGCTGGTTGGCCGGTGGTTTCCATCATGCGTAATCCATTTTCCCAGGCAGGAGGAAGGTCGGGGTCTCTGGTTCCAAGGTAGAAACCGACCTCATCGGTGTAGATAGGACTGCTAGTGTGGTTCTCGATAATGCCCGTGATGATGTAGAGACGGCTGGGTAGACGGTCGTAAGGTGACGCGTTGGGGTTGGGCCGGATATCGACTTTGGTCACGCTGATGCCTGGTTCGCCAATCGGACAGGGTGGGGGAGTGGGGCTGGTCACCGCTTCAGCGACGGACGGCTTCGGAGTGAAGTCGAGCTTGTTGATAACGGAAACGGCACTAATCAGGAAGAGCGCTCCCATTGTGCCCAGCACCAGCCAACGTTTGTGTGTGGGGTTGATAGCGGCGAGCGGTGCAGGTGCAGGCGTGGGTTCGTCGCGGAGGTGGGCATCGTGGGCGGAGCGCTTGGCCGGATCCAGCAGTGTGTCGCGCGCATCGTTGAGACGGGACGTCATCTTGAGGGCGCGGGCGTACTGCTTGGGTTGCTTCACGGGATTGTACTTATCGGGGTGGAAGACCTTGACCTGAAAGGTGAATGCCTCATGAATCTCGTCGGCTGTAGCGTCGGGGGAGATGCCCAGAATGTCGTAGTAGTTGGTCATACCCGGTTTTGAGGTTAATAACAGATGGTACAATACGGCCGATGAAAAACACAGCGACAGTTGAAGAAGCGATTGCCAGCCTGAAGGCCGGCGGGGTCGGCGTGTTGCCGACCGATACCGTGTATGGAGTCGTCGCGCGGGCCGCGGACCGAGAGGCAGTGAAGCGGTTGTACGGCTTGAAGCGGCGCGAAGGTAAGCCGGGCACGGTGGTGGCGGCGAATGCGCAGCAGTTAAAAGATCTCGGTGTTGATGAGCGGTACCTGAAACAGGTTGAGCAGTACTGGCCTGGCGCGGTTAGCGTTGAGACGCCTTATCACAGCGACGACAACGATTTGGACCAGGGCACAGGGCATTGTGCCTGGCGAGTTGTGGCCGACGAGGGCCTGCGGCGCGTGCTTGAGCAGACTGGACCACTGCAGACTTCCAGCGCCAATCATGCCGGCGAACCGAGTGCTACAGGAGTGGAGATGGCTCGGGCTTACTTTGGTGATGAGGTCGATTTCTATGTGGACGGTGGTGACCTGTCGGGCCGTCTGCCTTCCACGGTGATCCGGGTTGATGGTGAACGTATCGAGGTGAAGCGCCAAGGCGCTGTAAAGCTCGCTAGCTGATAGCGAGACTGGGGTCGGTAGTGAGCTTCAGTGGGTCGGCTGAGCGGCCGGCTTGGGCCAGGTAGTAACCCATCGAGGCGATCATGGCGCCGTTGTCGGTGCAGTATTGCATGGGCGCGTAGTGCATCTCGAGAGGGATTTGGCGAGAGACCTCCTCGCGGAGGCGCTGGTTGGCCGCGACGCCGCCGGCGATGACGACCGATTTGGGCGAGTATAGCTTGTAGGCCTTGAGTAGCTGACCCACGAGAGTTTCGTAAACGGTGCGGTGGAAGCTGGCGGCCATATTGTTGACCTGGTCTTGATTGATGCGGCCAGGAATTTGTGATGACGGCAGGCGGAAGTCGGCCCCGACCTCCTTTTGCAGCGTGCGCAGTACGGCGGTCTTGAGGCCTGAGAAGCTGAAGTCCAGCGATTCCGGGCCGAGCTTTGCCTTCGGCAAGTCGTAGGCATGCTCGTCGCCTTGGATTGCGGCCTTGCCGATACTAATACCGCCGGGGTAGGGGAGACCCATGATCTTGGCGACCTTGTCGAAGGCTTCGCCCGCCGCATCATCACGGGTGCGGCCGAGCAGGCGGTACTCGAGTGGGGATTCGAAAAGTAACAGGTGGGAGTGACCACCGGACACGGATAAAGCGAGCAGAGGAAACTGCGGCTGGGGGTCGATCAGGAAGTTGGCGAAGGTGTGGGCGACCACGTGATTCACAGCGTAGAGCGGTTTGCCGTGGATGAGTGCCAGCGTACGAGCAGTGAGCGTGCCGATGAGGAGGCTACCGAGGAGTCCCGGTCCGGCGGTGACGGCGATACCGTCGATGTCGTCCCAATCTGTGCCGGCTTTCTCCATCGCCTCATGGATAACGGGCAGGATAACTTCGATGTGGCTGCGGGCGGCGACTTCCGGGACTACGCCCCCGTACTCTTTATGGATATCTATCTGAGAGGCCACGACGTTGGATAACGCGTGACAGCCGTCTTCCACGACGGCTGCGGCGGTTTCGTCGCAGGAGGTTTCGATGCCGAGCAATTTCATGGTTGCCCCAGATTGTAGCGTATAACGCAAGGTGCCTACAAAGCGAAAGGCGCTTACCGGTTGGTAAACGCCTTGGGGAAGGCTCGCTTGACCGCGCTAGGCGGTTTGGGTGGCCGATGTGGGAGCGACTTGCTCCATGGCTGCGCCGATGAGCACCAGGTCGCCAGGGTGGGTGGCGAGGAGGTCCTGGAACAGGAGACTCAAGGTGGCGTCACCGGATTGGCCGCTGGGTGCAGGGGTGGCGGGTGCGCTGGCGGCGTCAGATGCTGTTGCCAGGCCGGCACCGAGGATCTGCAGATCCAGAGGACCAAGGGTGCCCAGCACTTGCTTCAAGCGCTCATCGCCTTGTTCGCGGCCGGAGGCCGGAAGCGAGGTGGTACTTGTGGCTGGTGCGGGCATGTAACCCGGCTCCGTGGCGGGCGAGCTTCCCGAGGTTGAAATTATGCTCACGACGAAATCCCTTCATAGAGGACGAATGCGGATCGTGCGGTATAAGCATAAACGAAATCATGGAAAATGTCAATGTTCGCGACAGGTAGGGTCTGAAACGTCAAGCGCCCGTCAAGCGGGTGCCTGACGGGCGTAGTTTGAGCGGGACGACGGTATGCCCCATACCGCCGCCCCGGATCTGGGGCCGGCCGGTTAGCCGACTCTTGCTAGTACTGTCTCCATGATCGGGCCGAGGGCCTGCTGCTCCTCGGTGGTGAAGCCGGGGTCGCCGACCTTGGTACGTAGCTCGATGATGTAGCTCACCTGGTCGCGTTCGCACCAGACGCCGGTCGTGGTGCCGCCTTGTGAGGCGTACTTGCTGCGGGTCGCTTCCGGGCAGGGAGACGGGAAGTCCAGGTCATTGCTGAACCGGTCCATGACCGAGTCTAGTGGCGGGGACGTCGTGATCTCCAGCATCAGGGAGCGGTTGTCGCCGGTCCAGATGCAGGAATTCGGCGTGCCGAACTCTTTGCCGGAGATGCTGCCGTCGATGACCTGAACGAGTTGTTCGAAGTCGATGACCTCGCAGGCGGTTTTGACACCGGTCTGGAGATCGTCCACAGCGATTTCGGCGGTACTGGCGGCGGGCGCCTGGGCGGCGGTGGTCGCCTCCTCGACGGGAGTGCCGACTGCGGCGCTGTTTTGTGACGCCACGTCGGTGGGCTCGATGGGCGGAGCGCTGGAAACGCAACCGGCCAGGAGTACAACGAGTGCTGCTGCCCCGGTGAGGGTGGCGGCGCGGTGAATGAACTTCATGATTCCCCCTCAAGGGCAGAGAAGCGGAAAGCTGATGCAGTTATCCTATAACATCATAAGCATAATGTCAAGGGGAATCAGCCTCAAAATGAAGCCGACCTGGGCTTCGCTTCGTTGCGAAGTACAGGTCGGGAGAGTCAGTAGGGGGCCTGGGCGGCTGGTCATCCGAGGATGAAAAGCGCCACGATGGTGCCGATGGCGACGACGTAGGCGGAGGACAACCGGGGGAAGATGTTGAGCGTTGCCAACAGGTTGTACACGCCCACCGAGCCGAAGCGCGGGGTGTAGTCGACGCGACCGCCAATAGTTTGTACGGGCGTCGGGGCGGATTCGGTGCGGGGAGCTAGCTCCCCAGAGGTTGTGCTCATAGAGGCATTGCTCCTTGGTCGAATCGGTTTGAGAGGTGCTTGCTGACTGCTTGGGCAGGCTACGTGGGGGCCTGTCGCTCGGAGTGCGATCGTAAGTGGTACGGTGACTCCGGTGATAAACATTACCACTATTGCGCGATTTGTCAACTTATCGTGTGCTTTGTCAATTTGAAGACGATGGACGTACAATTGCCTTATGCAACTGATAGAAGTGACGGACAGGCCGGCCTGGGACTCCTATGTGAGCGATCACGCCTACGGTCATCCGTTGCAGCTCTGGGGTTGGGGCGAGGCCAAGCGGAGCAACCAGTGGACGCCGTACCGTTTGGCGTTGGAAGAGAACGGCGAATGGCAGGGCGTAGCCGAGGTGCTGCTATGGCCGATCCCCAAGCTTGGCCGCTTCATCGCCTACGTGCCGCGGGGGCCGGTGGTCGAACCCGCCAAGGCGGCTAAGCTGCTGGCCGCCGTAGCTGAGTGGGCCAAAGCGCAGAAGGTGCTCTACCTGCGCGTGGAGCCGGCCTGGACCAAGGCCACTTTTGGCAAGGGCTGGCGTAAGGCCAAGCACCATCTGCAGTTGGCCGAGACCTACACTCTTGATTTGAAGAAGACCATCGAGGAGCTGCAGGAGCCTATGAGCCGCAAGCACCGCCAATACATCCGTAAGGCGGAACGTGACGGCGTGGTAGTTGAGCGGGGGTCAGATCTGGACGCCATGTACGACCTGTACGCCCTGACGGCGCAGCGGGCGGGCTTCGGTATCCACGAGGAGGAGTATTACAGCGTGTTGCACGAGGCTTTGGGCGAGCATTCCTACCTGTATGTGGCGCGACACCAGGGCAGGCCGGTGGCGTTTCTGTGGTTGGCGGCGGCTGGTCGCACGGCCTATGAGCTGTACGGCGGCGTCAGCGATACCGGCCAGGAGCTGAAGGCCAACTATTATCTGAAGTGGCGGGCGGTTGAGGAGATGAAGGCGGCCGGATTTGAGATCTATGACTTCAACGGCCGCCTCAATGAAGGCGTGTCGCGCTTCAAGGATGGCTTCGGACCGGACGAGACCAACTACGTCGGAGCCTATGACTACCCGATCAATCTGATTGGCTACCACGTCTGGGAACACCTCTGGCCGGTGGCCAAGCCCATAGGACGGCGGTTGGTGAAAGCGATTCGAGGGCAGCCATGAGACTCGCTACCAGTGATGAACTGGAGCGGTGGGACGACATGGTCGCTGGCAACCCCGACGGGGGCAACGCGCTGCAGACCAAGGCCTGGGGTGACTTCAAGAGCCGCTGGGGCTGGGAGCCCCGCCGCTACGTCTACGATTTGGGTGAGCGGGTAGTGGCGGCGCAGTGGCTGGTGCGGCACACTCCTGTGCTCGGAGAAGTCTGGTATTGCCCGAAGGGTCCCGGCGTCAGGACCGAGAAGGACTACCTCAGGATAGTTGAGCAGACCAAAGCAGCGGGCTTGGGCGGGGTGCTCGCCCGGTTTGAATCTGAACTGCTCGATGATGACGCGGACAAGCGCCGCTTACGCGGGGTAGGCCTGCTGCGGGCCAACCGCGACCCCGGTTCGAAGTCGACTATCTTTATCGACTTGCGACCGAGCGAAGATGAGATCCTGGCGAGTTTCAACCAGTCCGCCCGGCGCAACATTCGCAAGGCGCAGGCCGGCGGGGTGACTGTGGAGGCCGTTGATGCTACCGCGGCCAATCTGGAGCATATGTTTGAACTGATGAAGGCGACCGATGCGCGCGCCCACTATGGCCTCCGGCCGCGAGAGTATTTCCTCGACTACTGGCACACGCAGGCCCGGGCCGGCCAGGGCCAACTCTTCCTGGTGAAGCACGAAGGCGACATCTTGTCCGGTATGTTTGCGACCTATCTGGGCGAGCGCGGCTGGTATAAGGACGGCGGCTCGTTCGACCTCAAGCGTGAATTGCAGGCCTCGTATCTGATGCAATGGGAGGTGATGCGCTGGCTGAAGGCGCACGGCGTCGAGAAGTACGACATGATGGGCGTGCCCAACCGGGACCGGGTGGGCAAGGGGGACCCAAGGGACGGGCTGTACAGCTTCAAGTCCAAGTTCAATCCGGAGATTACCGAATTTGTCGGTTGCCAGGACTTGCCGTTGAGCGGCTGGAAGTATTCGGCTTGGATGAAGTTCGGCGAGCGGGTCGCGGCCAAGCTGGCCAACCGTCGTCCCGAAAAATTCTTGTATTAGTGCGGGTCGGGGACCCGGAGGCC
>JAQZBT010000108.1 GCA_029237755.1 Candidatus Saccharimonadota bacterium | reverse complement strand
GCCATAGGGCTGCGGCGGGCCTCGTGGCCGTCCTGGCTGTGGTCGGTCTCGGCCTCGTCGGCCGGGCCCGTGAAGCCATGCGTCACCTTGCGGCCCATGTCCTGCACCTGCGTCGGCATGGCATCGAGGGCGCGCATGGCGATGCGGCGTCCCAGCTCCGTCTTGGTGGCGAGGTAAGCCACTGTCGCCGTCGTCGCCGTGACGATGGTGAGTGTCGGGCTCCACGCTGCGGCGTTGACCGCGGTACGGGGCAAGGAGCTGGCTCTGCGCATGGTGCGCTTGAGACGCTTCTTCTGTCGGCGGTTGAGCATGAGGGCCTCCTTAGGGCCTAGGGTAGTCCCAACTGGTCAGTAGGACCGGCGCATTATAGGACCGGCCTCACTGGTCATAAAACTTCAAATCCTCTAAACCCTCGGGCATAAAGCCTTTGTGGTGCTCAAAGCCTGGCTTCCATTTGTAATCTTCGCCATAGTTTAGTTCTTTCATAAGCTTGGTGGGGGCGTTGCGCAAATGGAGCGGGACCTCGGCCGCGGGGTGCTCGCGGGCGGCCGTTTGGGCCCGGCCGATGGCGTCATAAGCGGCGCGGTTCTTGGGGGCCTGGGCTAGGGCTACGGTGGCTCGGCAGCATGGAGTTGTCGGCCACGCCGATGTCTTCAGAGGCGAAGATCAGCAGCCGGCGGGCGATGAACTTGGGGTCTTCGCCGCCCTCAAGCATGCGAGCCAGGTAGAACAAAGCGGCGTCAACGGCACTTCCACGAAGGCTTTTGATAAATGCTGAGATCAAATTGTAGTGGTACTCCCCTCCCTTGTCGTACTTGAGCGAGGTTTTTTGGAGTGCCTGCTTGATGTGTTCGGGCTGGATGGCGCCCTGAGCGATACCGGCCGCTGCCTCGAGTCCGTTGAGCGCCACGCGAGCGTCGCCGGCAGCCAGTTCTGAGAGTAGCGTGACGGCTGGTGGCGCAACTTCGACGCTCAATTCGTCTGCTCCGCGGCGGATGATGGCCTCGAGCTGGTCGGGCGACAGGGATTCCAGGACGACGACCCGGCTGCGGGATAGTAGCGGGCCGATGACTTCGAACGAGGGATTTTCAGTGGTGGCGCCGATGAGGACGATGGTGCCGCTCTCAACATGCGGCAGGAAGGCATCTTGTTGGGCCTTGTTGAAACGGTGGATCTCATCGACAAACAAGAGCGTGGCCTGACCCAGACGTTTGCGCTCAGCGGCCCGCTCGATAACCTTCTTGACGTCCGCCAGACCACTGGTCACGGCCGATATCTCTTCGAAGGCCGCGCCGGACGCACCGGCGATGATGCGGGCCAGGGTGGTTTTGCCGGTACCCGGAGGTCCCCACAGGATGAGCGAGGTAGGGGTCCCGTTTTCGATGATGGTGCGCAGGAATTGCCCCTCCCCTACTACCTGCAGCTGCCCGACGTACTCAGCGAGCGAGCGGGGACGGATGCGATCGGCCAGTGGCCGGGGTGTAAGGCTGGAGAATAGGTCCATGCCCCCAGTATAGACGCCTTATCAGGCGAGGGTCTGGATCTGAGTGGATTGGGGTGTGATGACGCCCAGCTTGATGCGGCCGCGCACAGCGGTCGGCCAACGGAGTTTAGTGGCGGAGATGCACTCTTTGGCCAGGACCTTGAGGTAGTCAGTATTGGACTCGGCGTAGCTGTGTCCGGCCACGAGGCTAGTGACGGCGGCGGTTGCCCCGCCGGCGACGGCATCCCCTGGGACAAGTTGGAGGTGAAACTCCTGGGCCGAGTCGAGGTAGTAGAGGTCGGGTTCCTGCGAATGACGGACAAGGTCAAAGCCGGCCACGATAATCTCGACGCGACCGGGCATATCGGCAAGTTTGGGTACGATGTCGACTATCAAAGCGGCTTGCACCAATTGGGCGACGGCGGCACTTGTCGACTTGGGTGTGATGCGAGTGATGACCTCTTCGAGAGCGGCTCGAACGAATTTCAGGTTTCCTACCAGCAGGATGACTGAGTGATTGGGTAGTGCAATCAGCTCACCGAAGCCCTGATCGTGGACTTCGTCGTCGGTGTCGGTGGCTACGACGATCGAGTTGCGGTTCTTGATAGCCAGTACGAGCGGCATTTGTGAGCTGGGCTCCGATTGATGGCTCTATTCTAAACCCTAATGGGGCCACATGCTATGCTGTGCTTATGTTTATCGACCTGATAACGATGGCCATAAATGCGGCCTTCGTGGCGGCCCTGGTGTTGGTCTTTTTGGCTCGGCGATGGGAGGAGCAGCACGCTGAGTTTTTGCGTCTCGCGGGGTGGACGGGGCTGGCAGCGTCGGCAGGGGCTCTGATCGCCAACCTGGTATTGGCGCTTGATCCCGAATTTATGAGCTGGAGTGCCGGGTACGTTCTATTGCTCCTGATGTCGGCAATTGTACCGCTGCTGGCCCTGACGGGTTCGATACTGATATTGACCAAGCGGCGGCGCGGTGTCCGACTGCTTGTGGCAGGAAGCCTGTTGTGGCTGTTTACCGTGGCTATGGGTTATGTGGGTTCGGCTGTCCTAAAGGGTTAGTGTCGCTTGGGCTTGACCGTTAATGCTTGTTAGGGCATAATATTCTGGTCAGTTGTTCACCACATCTCACAGAGAGGGGGCTCAATGAGCCTCACCACTGGTACCACCCTCGAGCACGACGTGGACACTCCCTCCGAGGAGGAGCTTCCGTCAGAGCCGTTCTGGCTGCTGCACGGACGGGACACACAGTCCTGCGTCTACGCCGTACTGCTGTCGGCGCTGGGTTACGACCTGCGTCCGTTCCAGGAGGAACTGGACCGGATGTTCGCGCCGGGCTTCAACCGGAGCTGCAGGCCCAGGTCGGGTTTCCGTCGGCGCATGGTCGCCGTAGCCGCACAAGGGCAGCATCGGCAGTACACGGAGTACGGGCTCAAGGGTCTTTCACTCGGGGACCGGCTCCCTGCTGACCCTGACCGGCCTCGCGACGCCCAGTACTTCATGGTTCGCGCCGGGAAGGACGAGATGGTCATCGAGGTGGCCTTCCGCAACAACACGATCGTGATCAACCAGATCTGACATCGACTACTCCCCAGGGAGCGGTTCCCACCGCCCCCGACCTGAAACAAGGCGCAGCCCCCAGGTCGGGGGCTCGCTGCGTCTGGATACAAAAAGCGGCCCCGCCGGAGCAGGGCCTCTATTTGTGCTGATTACATTTTGATTTCGATGTCGACGCCGGCAGGGAGGTTGAGGTTCATGAGGGCGTCGATGGTCTTGGGGGTAGGCTCGGTGATGTCGATGAGGCGCTTGTGGGTGCGCATCTCGAACTGCTCGCGGGCATCCTTGTAGACGTGTGGGCTGCGCAGCACGGTCATGCTGTTCTTTTCTGTGGGCAGCGGAATGGGTCCGGCCACATTGGCGCCCGTGCGGGTGGCGGTATCAATGATTTGCTTAGCGCTCTGGTCGATGACCTTGGAATCGTAGGCCTTGAGGCGGATACGAATGCGCTGCTTTTGCTCTGTCTCGGTAGGCATAGGTGTAGGTGCTATCTTTCGATCTTATTAGTTGGTGGTTACTAAAATCCACGCTCGCGCGTTCTGAGTGGATTTAAGCACGATAACGCTTGATTTGTCAATCTGATGATGAGTTAAACGCTTCGACCCCGCCCATACCGGACGGGGGTCTCGGCGTGAGCGGGGCTCAGTTCTGGGAGGCCTTGCGGCCTCCGAGGTTATGTTGGCAGAGGACGAGCCGGCCGTTGTACTTGTAGGTCAGCGTTAGCTCCTCGCGCCAGTCGCGGATGCCGGATACGTACCCGTAGGCGTTCTTGCGGGGGTACGGCCGCAGGATGTTTTCCAGCCCGAACTCGACGGC
>JAQZBT010000107.1 GCA_029237755.1 Candidatus Saccharimonadota bacterium | reverse complement strand
CTTCGATCTTTCGCTGCTTCTCAGCAAATGGGGGACCGCCGACTCCACCGCCGACATCAACGATGACAACTCTGTCGGTATCCTCGACCTGTCCATCCTGCTCTCCAGCTGGGGGCCTATCGCGACCGCCGGCGTCCCCACGCCCCTCTCCGGCCACTGGCGCTCCGATATCGAAAGCGTTCCGCTCGGCACGCCCCAGTACGTGAACGGCCAGCCCAATGCCTCGTCCACAGCTCTCAAGCAACAATGGACCTGGTTTGGCCAGCCGGGTCAGGAGGACCAATATGGCCTCCCGCAGATAGTCTCGGCCGCCGCCGAGGGCATCGCCCCGCCTCCTGGTGGTGATAAGGTCATAAAGTTACACCACCCTCTCGGCGACCCTGCCGTGCACCATAAACTTTACAAATCCTTCGGTGCCGCGACCTTCCCGAGCGGAGCTGAGCCATGGGACCCGCACGCGCCGGCCGATGTTTCCGGTCGCTATATCGCCTACCAGTACGTACCTTCCTCAAAGTTCTCCATGACCTCTCACGGCTGGGTCAACATGCTGCAGTTCAAAGAGAGCGTCCAGACGCAGGATGGTTGGAAGCAGAACCCGTCGTGGTGGGTGGGCGTCGGAACCGGCGGTCCATACCAGTACACGGTGAGCCTCGGCTCATGGTGTTGCGGCGGTCAGCATCCGAACGGTAAGTTCTATGACTTCGCTCCGTACATGGATAAGTGGGTCAAATGGGAGTTCCGCGTCTACCAGGGCAACCGGCTGGAATGGTATCTCGACGACAAGCTCATGGACACCGGTCTCAACTCCTCTTGGCCTGTCGGACGTATGTGCCAGGTCGGTAGCCCCTACTCCGGCGCTATCGCCACCGAATGCCGCGAGTGGGTCTTAGGCGCTGGGAACTACACATCAAACCAAGTTATGTCCGGCCCCGGCGGCAACCAGCCCGACTACAACTACATAGACACCACGGTCTACGTCGACCTGGCCGCGTACCTGCCGCTGCCCTAGTGCTTCACCAGCTTCGCATAATCGTCATTCAGCTCGGTAGTAAGCGCCGTCAGCCGTCCCCGCTTGTCCGGATCATGCGACCGTGCAAACCTCAGCGCCAGTACGGCCCCGAAGATTCCGCCTAAAGCATCCACAATCAAATCGTTCATCGTATCGATCAGCGGCGGCGACGTCAGGCTGCCCTGCAGGTACGTGCCCAGCAGTTGGTCGGCCGCATACTCGATAATTTCCCAAAAGGCGCCAATCCCCAGCGTCACGAGCACTATTACAACCATCGCCGGAGCCAGCGTCATCCTTAAGTTGCCAGTTATGTACATGGTATATACCAACACCGACGTGATGTAGCCCAGAAGCATTGGCAGGGTAAAGTGCACCAGCTTGTCGTAATAGTTCACATTCTCGTAGAAGTTCAGTGTCTCCCCAATCACGAATTGCAGCATCACCATGATGAAGAGGATGTATTCAAAATCGAGCGGTAGAGACTTGATGCGCCCCCGGGTAATCAAGCTAGGGACCGTGATGGCGACCAGGGAAGCTAATATAGCGATGCCCACCATAAACTCGCCGAACAGAGTCTGGAAGGCACCCGTCAACAGGATGATCGTGCGCATCAATCGCACAATCGTCTCCCGCCGCTTGATAAACTTCTCGGTCTTGGGCGACATAACTCATCAGCCCTCCGCCGCCATCATGATCTCCCAGCGCCTGCCGCGCTCTGTACGAAACGCCAATTAATCGCAGCGGCATCAGACTTCCATGCGTCTCGACCGTCGGCACACCTTCTACAGATTGGGCTTTTCATTCCATTGGTATAAGATTGGAGCATAAACGCAATGAAGCCTCGTCCCATGGAGAGTTCAAGATAAAGTATTTCGACATATATGCCGTCCTGATCATGGCTGCAAGCAGCATCTATATCCTCTGGAAGTGGCCGCCTCGAAGCCGGAAATCTTACAGCGAGAACATTGCCCGGGTCCGCACTGCCCGGCAGGTCTTCGGTATCTCATTTACCGTCGCCGCGCTACTCTATTTTGCCTTCCTGATGGGCTGGATCGCCCCTCAGTTTGGCGTGGCCGACATCTACTTATACCTGGTGTCCCTCTGGTTCCTCGCCCAGCTAGTAATGGTCTGGGTGCCCGCCCGCGGCCCCCTGGCGGCGCGCGTTCACATGGTAGCGGCGCAAACGGTCATGTGGCTGATGATCTTGTCGGTCCCCGTCATCCTGCTGACAGCGAACGTTCTGCTGCCTAAGTACAAAATCGTCCTCGGCCTAATGTTCTTCATCCTGAGCGTACTCATGCCGTACCTGGTCATGCGGGTGAGGCGCGTGCGCAAAAACTACCTCTACTACGAGATCGCCTTCGTCATAGGGTTTTGGGTTGTAATGGGCATGCTCGCTTACGGTGTATAGAGCTCAAGCTACCGCGTCTATAGCTTCCGGACTCTCAATCGAGAGCCCGGTGATCGTCGCCCTCCTACCCTGAGGCCATCGTAAAGTTGGTCCTTTTTCTTGCCTTACGGACGGTCGCGCCGGCTCGTCCGCCGCATCTTCGCCACGCCCAGCCGTACAGAGGCTCGGTCAACCATCTGCTGTGCCTTCGCCAGCTCGGTCTTGTCCTTAGCCTTGTCGCGCATCGCCTTGGCGTCAGCCAGCGCCGCTTCAATCTCAGCAGCCACCAGTTCGCCCTCGTGTCGGCTTCATCGGCCATTAACCGCACGTAATCCGGAGTAATCTCAAGCAACCCACCGTACGTCGCAAACACCTCGGGCTCGCCTTTGCCGGTCTTCACCGTCACCGGCCCGGCCACCACCTGGCCCACAAACGGCTCGTGATGGGGGAGTATGCCCATCTGCCCGTTGGTCGTCGTCAGCTGGACCTCGTCGGCCTCGCCTTCAAATTTCGACCCCGTCAATGTGAGCAGTTCGAATCGCATTACTTAGTCGCTTCCGCTTTCTCAGGCTCTTCTTTCTTTGCGGGCTCAGCCTTCTCCGGCTCTTTCTTCTCGTCCTTCTTCTTCGGGTTCGTCACCTCGTCGATACCACCCTTCATGTAGAAGGCGCTCTCGGGCAGCTCGTCGTGCTTGCCCTCCATGATCTCCTTACAGCCGCGGATAGTGTCTTCGAGCTTCACATACGCGCCGGGCACGTTCAGGAAGACTTCGGCGACGTGGAACGGCTGGGTCAGGAAGCGCTGGATGCGGCGGGCGCGGTCCACGGTCTTCTTGTCCTCGTCG
>JAQZBT010000106.1 GCA_029237755.1 Candidatus Saccharimonadota bacterium | reverse complement strand
TCGACCGACAGGATGGGCGTGATGCGGGCTGAGCTGCCCACGAACATGGCCTCGCTGGCAGCGTAGAGCTCGCTGCGGTCGACGGGGCGTTCGATCGTCGGGATGCCAAGTTCGGTGGCGAGCTTGAGCACGGTATCTCGAGTGATGCCTTCGAGGATATCGGTGGACGTGTCAGGCGTGATGAGTTTGCCTTCGCGCACAAGGAAGATGTTGGCGACAGTGCCTTCGGCGATGTGTCCCATGGTATCGAGCGCGATAGCTTCATCGTAGCCGTTGGTGAGGGCCTCGTTCTTCATCAGCGACGAGTTGATGTATGATCCGTTGACCTTGGCGCGGGCGGGCATCATATTGTCGCCGGTCCGGGTCCAACTCGAGATGCAGACGTGGGCGCCGTTGCGAGGCAGGATCTCCCCCATCGGGTAGACGTATACGGCCATCGAGTTTTTGAGGCCGCGTATCTTGGTGCCGGCGGCGAGTTCGTCGACGAAGATCATGGCCCGGACCAGGGCGTCTTCGCGCACCTCGTTGCGGCGCAGGAGCTCGAGCATGGTGTTGGTAAATTGGCCGAAGTCCATGTGTTTCGTGAAATCCTCGAAGTCCATGATGCGGGCCGAGTTCACCAGGCGGTCGTAGTGCTCGCGCAAACGGAAGACAAAGAGTTGCTCGTCTTTCGCGTGCCAGTTGGCGCTAAAGACGGTGTAGATGGCCAAACCATACAGAAACGGCGAGCTGGCGACGGAGACATTGGCTTCGGAGAAGGGCACAAACTCGCCGCGAAAGTAGGCGGTGGAGGTTTCCAGTTTCAGTTTCGGCATGGCTGTATCTTACAATGGTTCCGATGCGAAGCAGAACTTGAACATTTCCGAGCGCTAAGAAGGTGAAATGGCTAGGTACGAGATCACGGAGGAAGAGGCCCTGGCGGCCTGGGAGCAGCTTGATGATATTTGGGCATTAGGCCTGACGCGGGCAGAACTTGCGGCGATGCTGAATGTGTCGGAATACGCCGTTTATGCGTGGAGGAAGCGACGCCACCGGATTACGCCGCCGACTTGGCCGAAGCTAAGCATGGTTCACGCGTTGGCTACAGAGGTCGCAGACAGACACGGCGCCAGTTTTGTGAGGCCGTTCTTTTTGACCCATTTCAAGGGGCTGGGCGGTACCCCCATCGGCGCGTTGCAGCGTGGCCAGCAGAACACCTCACGATTGTGGACTGCGGTCAGGCAATTTCCGCGGGTTATCAAGAGTGCCGGCATCAAGCCTGAGCCAATCGAGCCGCGTCGAGTGGAGGCCTCAGGGTCTCCGGCCGGTGACCAATTGATGGCGGCCGGTTTCGGCGTAGCTGATCTGGCCAGCATCATCGGTGTGCGGTTCACCAGTCAAACAGCGATACTGCGCTTGATTGGCCAGTCGGCCGAGGCCCAGGCCAAGCTTGAATTGGCTTGGGCCACCTATGAGGAGCTAACGCACGAATTTAGTGATGACGCTGTACGCGTGTTGTTGCTGTGGGACCTGACCAAGCTGAAGCTGGATGGCTCAATCGCCGCCTTTATCGGCCGCTGGCCCGCAGATGTCGAGCAGCGGCTGCGAGACGTCACGGATTTACTGCTGAGCCGCCAGTTCAAACTGCACAAGCTGGTTTGAGCTGATCCCCCGTCACAAGTGGTGACGGGGGCGTTTTGTTTGCGCGGGTTGTGGTATGTTTGTGCCCATGCAAAAGTACATCCTACTCATGGCTTGTCCCGACCAGCCCGGCATTGTGGCCCGGGTGACGGCCGTATTCTACGAGGCGGGAGCCAACATCCTGGCACTGGAGCAGCATGTTGAGGAGCAAAAACTCTTTTTTATGCGGATCGAGGCCGAGGCGGAGAATCTCCCGATGGAGAAGCTTGAAGCGTTGGCTCGGCAGCTAGGTGGTGAGATAACGCTTAGGCCCAAGGGGGAACGGCGGCGGGTAGCGATATTGGTGAGCCAGGACGGGGCGTGTGCCCGCGAGCTCCTGGCAAAGCAGCTGACCGGTGAGCTGGCGATGGAGACGGTACTGATAATCAGTAACAACTCTGACCAACGCGAGTTGGCGGAGGCCAACGGTGTGCAATTTGAGTACGTGCCGACGGAGAGGGTCATCGGCGGGGCGCATGAAGACAGGATGCGGCAACTGCTCGATGCGGCAAAGGTGGATCTGGTGGTGTTGGCCCGGTACATGAAGATATTGTCGCCGGAGTTTGTAGAGCACTTCGCAGGACGGATGATCAACATCCACCACGGGTTCCTACCCGCTTTCAAGGGTGCTCAACCCTACCGTCAAGCCTGGGAGCGCGGTGTAAAGATAATCGGGGCAACAGCCCATTTTGTGACGGCGGGACTTGATGAAGGACCGATCATCGCGCAGGACGTCACGCGCGTGACGCATCAGCACTCGGTGGCGGCGATGGTTGCCACGGGGCGGGATATTGAGCGGCGAGTACTGGCTGAAGCCGTGAAGGCGTATCTGGACGACCGGATACTGCAGACGGGTGTGCGTACGATCGTGTTCCGGCAGACGGACTAGAAGTCGTCTTTGCGGAGTACCTGGTCGAGCGATTTGGCCAGCTCATTGGTGGAGGGGCGGTCGGTTTGCCCGAGGTGACGGCTGGATTCGCGGATGACGTAGGAGCCGGTAACGAGGCCGGCGCGGCGGTTGGTCGGGTTCTGGAGCCAAAAGGTGCCGAGTACAGCGTAGAAGATGGTCGGGACCATTGAGAGGCGGTAGTTGATGGGCGTGACGACCATTTCGGTGTCGGCGGCGATGATGATTTCGGTGCCGTAGACGGCATACTGGCAGCGCGAGGCGGCCTTGAGGTCCTGGATGATTTCCAGTTTGTTGACGAGGCCGGCGCCCTGGCGGATTTGGATCGGGATTTGGAGTTGGCCGCAGAGCTTGAAGACCTCGGCCATGGTGAGGATGACGAGGGCGTCGGGATTGTCGGTGACCTGGCGAATGTCTGTGCGGAGAGCGGTGAGCGCCTCGTCGAAGAGGATGACTGGTCGTTGCAGCTCAGTGATGAGGCGCTCGACGAGCATGGTGGTCTTGGAGTTGTTGGAGAGACTGGCGCCGAGGGCGACCGCGTCGGCTTCATCGGACAACTCGAGGATGCGACCGAGAGCGTCGCGGTCGATCGAGCCGGATTCGGTTGATGGCACGAAGAAAGTGCCGGGCGCTCCGCTTAGTAGTTTGGCCAGATTGTCGGGCAAAACTGTATTGCACTCCCCTATCCCG